>JAIQGB010000099.1 GCA_020072905.1 Terriglobia bacterium
ACTGGCGGTTGCTCAAGCGCATCCAACGGCGGCGCTACAATGTTTTCGGCAAGCGTGTGCGGCTGTCGCGCCCGCACAAGTTCTGGATCGCGCTCGCCGTGTATCTGGGCTTTGAGTGGCACAAATAGGATTTTGGATTTCGGATTTTGGATTTTGGATTGGGCACCGACCGGTTGTCCTCCGTGCGGTGGCCGTGCGTACTGAGTTGCATCGCAGGCGGCTCTTTGGAATCATGCTATCCATACCCCTTCGCAATCCAAAATCGAAAATCCAAAATCCAAAATGGAAGAGGTTCTAATCATCGGCGGTGGCTTTGCCGGGCTGGCGGCAGGAGTGGCTCTCGCCAAGGCGGGCCGGCGTGTCCGCCTGCTCGAACAGAAGCCGCACCTGGGCGGGCGCGCGCGCTCCTTCGTTGATCCTCAGTCGGGCTTCCTGGTGGACAACGGGCAACACATCATCATGGGTTGCTACCACGCCGCGCTGCGCTTCCTCGGGGAAATCGGCACGCTCGAGCGGATCGCGCTCCAGTGCAGGCTGCGCGTCCACTTTCTGGAGCCGCCCGGTCGCTTAACGACTCTCGAATGCCCCAACCTCCCTTCGCCATGGCACATGCTGGCCGGCGTGCTGCGCTCGGACAGCTTCGGCTGGCGGGAGAAGCGCGAGGTGCTGCGCCTGGGCCGGGCGCTCGCGAGCGAGGAGAAATCTCGTGATAGCCTGAGCGCGCTCACCGTCGAAGAGTGGCTTGTGCGGCTGGGCCAGTCGGAAAAAGTGCGGCGGGGCTTCTGGGACCTGCTGGCCATTGCCGCGCTCAACGAAGACCCGCGGCGCGCCGCCGCTGCGGTGTTTGCCCGCGTCCTGCGTCTGGCGCTGTTTTCCTCGCCCGCGGATTCCCGGCTCGGCATCCCTCGGTTTGGCTTGAGCGATTGCTACACGGGTGCGGCGCAGGCCTATATCACGTCACGCGGCGGGCAGGTGGAGCTGAACAGGAGCGTCGCGGGATTCCTCATCGCGGAAGGTGTTTGCCGGGGCGTGCGGTTGGCGGATGGAAGTGAGATCGAAGCCGCATCCGTCGTGAGCGCCGTCCCGTGGCACGAGCTGGCGCGCTTGCTCCCGGGCGAGCTCCTGCGCTCCGAGCCGACGTTCACCAACCTTCTCGCGCTGCGGCCCGCGCCCATCATCTCCATCAATCTCTGGTACGACCGCGCCATTACGGAGCTTGATTTCGCGGCCCTGCGCGGGACAACCGTACAGTGGCTGTTCAATCGCAGCCGAATTCCCAGCGCGGGAGAGAATTGTATTTCGCTCGTGTTGAGCGGTGCGCACGCGCTCACCAGTCGCTCGAAGGAGGAGCTGCTCACGGTGGCGCTCGGTGACCTCGGTGAGTTGCTGCCCGCCGCGCGCGAAGCCAAGCTGCTGCACTCACTGGTCATCAAAGAGCGGTTTGCGACGTTTTCGCCGTGCGTGGGAGTGGACGAGCTGCGGCCGCCGGCTCGGAGCCCCGTGCGCGGCCTTTATCTCGCGGGCGACTGGACCGCCACCAGGCTGCCCGCTACGATTGAGGGCGCCGTCGCGAGCGGGTACGCCGCCGCGCAAGCCCTCCTGAAACGGGATTGAGGCCCAGATGCAGGCCGTGGAGATCCCACGCCGAACCGTACTCTGGCTATGTTTATGCCTCCTGTTGCCCGGATCTTGTGCAGCCCCTCAGACGGCGTTGAAGGGGCAGTCCGCGACGTGGACAACTTCCTTCGCTATCTGCACGACGACGGGCACCACTTCCGCGTGGGAGGGCTAGATGCTCTCGCCAGCGGCGTGCCCAAAACCGACATCGTTTTTCCCGCCGGGGACGTGAGCCCTGAGCAGCGATCCGTCCGCGTTCCTGTGCTTATGGAGCCGGAATCGCTCTGGTCGCAACGCTGGCGGATGGACAGCCGGACAGTCGCTGTCGTGCCAACTTTGTTTGATTGGATTGACCAGCGCTTTGCGCCGCGATGAGTCGGCCCTCCAGCATGAAAGCCCGCCCGGTTCCGGCCGTGACGACCGGCCCGTGGACGCTGTCCCGCGCCGGGCAGCGGCCCCGGTAGACACGAGCAACGCCCGCCTTGATCGCACACACCGTACAAAAGGCGGTATACGCGGCTCCTCCCGCCACTTACTTTCGCGGCCTAGCCTCCGCAGGAGGCTTAGTGGCGGGGTTCGCGCACGCCGGCAAGTGGTGTGGGTACCGGACGTGTGCCCACGGGAAGCGGTTCAGGGTTGGAGAAGCCAAATCGATTTTCAGTTGTGGACCAAAGGAGTCGAGTTGCAGGAGGTAATGCTCGGTCGCTTCCGTGTACATCTCTTCCGCATCGCTTTCCAATTCCCGCAATTGGTCGTCCGTCAGACCGGACTGGGACGCACGAGGGGGAGTCCCGTCGGCGACCCAGCCGCCACTATCATTGAAAAGCTGGGTCGCCGCGTAGTCATACCAGCCGAATTGGACCCCAAACACACGAATGTGCCCCGCTGCCAGGGCGGCGCGCACCTTGGAGAAGGTGACCGTGAGGCCACTTTCGAAACCACGGCTCATCACAAAGATCGAGTCGCCCGGCTGGGGCGGCTGGAGCCAGGTGGTGGCTTCCAGCACTGCGGCGAGGGCGCCCGGGCTCCCGGACTTCCCCTGAGGCGGGTTTCCGAGTTGCTCCGCGGCCGCCCGGATGGCGTCCCGGCTCGAACCGAAACGCAACTCCACACGCGGGCCTTCCGCGGTCAGCAGAGCGAAGGAGTCTTCCGCACGCGCCTTCGAATGGATATGGGAGACGACTGCCACTTCGGTTTTTCGCGCTGCTGCCGGCAGCTCTTGGCCGTTCTCCGCAACAATGATAATGCGCTGGGGACCGTGCGCGCTGGTTACCGACTGAACCTGCAAGAGCCGCTTCTTGTCGCGCACAACGAAGTCGCCGGCGGAAAGGTCGTCCACGAGAGCCATCTTCGGCTGCGTGGCGCGGTTCAGGCTCTTCCAAAATTCCCATGATGCCTCTCGCTGGTCCCACGAGCCATCCGCCAATTCGTACTTCTGTGTCTGGATGTTCTGCTTCCACTCCGCAGCAAGGGTGTCGGCAGCAGCTATCGGAAGGGAGGTCAAGTCAGGGACGGTGACGTTCACGGGCACTAAGCAGGGCGGTTGCGGGCCGGGGCCCATGCCGGGAGTGTTCGAGCACGGCGGCAAATACGTCGGATAAGAGACCGTTGCCCACGGCGTCCCGCTTAGGACCGAGGACGCCAAACGAATCGAGAGGTTTGGGCTCGCCGAGTCAAGCCCTACGAGATAATGCTCGGTCACCGCCTTATACATAATCTCCGCTTCGTATTGCAGCCGCTTCAGGCGGCCGTCCGAGAGCGTATAATTCCGTTTTTCGGTATCCTCCCCAACAGTGAGGCCACCGCTTCCATTGCTCAGGGCAACGAGGTGGTCTACATTCCCCACAGGGATATAGGTGGTCGAGGAATAGCCGCCGTCAAAGGAGGTGTGCTGTAGGTCTTCGGGATTTGGCTGGCTGATTTGGCCTAGTTCGCACGCGAACACGCGAATATGGCCGACGGCCAGGGTGGCGCGCACTTCGGAAAAACTCGCGCGGTGTTTGCTCTCAGCATGCAGGGCCAGAACAAAGATCGAATCGCCGGCTCGCGGCGGTTGGAACCAAGTGGTGGCCTCCAGCACGGCGTCGAGTACGCCGCCCTTGCCAGGCTTGCCTCGAGGCGGATTCTCAAGCTGTTCTGCGGCCGCTCGAATCGCTTCCCGGCTCGACCCGAAGTGCAGGTCCACACGCGGACCGCGAGCGGTGAGCAGGGCAAAGGAGTCTTCCGTACGGGCTTTCGAAAGGACATCGGAGATGACTGCCGCTTCGATCTTCCGAGCCGCTGCGGGCATCTTCTTGCCATTCTCGGCCACAAGAATAACGCGGCGAGGGCCACGGTCATAGGTGGCCGATAGGACGCGGATGGGGCCCTTCTTGTCACGCGCAACGAAGGCGTCGGCAGAAAGGTTGGTGACGGGAACGCTCTCAAGCAATGGCGTGATGAAGTCCAGCCACTGATATTTCAACGAGGGCAGGGGCGGCTGCCAGTCCATTGCGTCGAGCGAAGCTTTTTGAGCAGGCGACAAATCGGGAGCCACGACGGTTGCGGGAACTGTGCATGCTGGCTGCTGAGCGAGGCCTGGATGGCAGACCGAAAGAAGGAGTACGGTGACCAAATACCTGCGCATGACGTCACCCCCGAACGCGGGAGGCGCATACATCCCGCTCTTTGGAACGGGTGCGAGCGGCGGACGGAACGCGGTGTGGGACACCTCCTTGACCTTGCGCTGCTGCAGTCCTCCCGCAGGGCTAAGGGTGCGATTACAACTCTGATCCTAACGGGCGTAGGACGAATCTGCCAGGGGTGGGGTTGTCGTGCAGGACAGCGGGCGGACCGTCAGTGGATCCTCCCCTGCGATCTCCGCACGACGCGCTGGTCGCCAGGGGCTCAGCGCGATGCGCCCTCGTGGGGCGGTATGCGAACCGCCCCAGCAACCGCTAACCCCCTGTTCCTCCCTCCAGGTTGACTCTCGTTGGGGTCTCCGCTAGACTCCGCTCAACAGCGATGACAGATGCGGTCTTTGGCCAGCCGTCTACCAGGGCGAAGGCTGGCTGCTCCTGTCAGGTTGTCCCACACGCGGTACCCGGTAGGAGGGGCGATGCTTCGGGCGTTGGTTGCGGCGACTCTTCTATTCGGCCTGATGCCGGGTCGTGCACTGTGTCAGGAGGCGGCTGCCCCTGCGGCGGCACCAACCGAGACTGCCCTAGTTTCCATCCAGGGGGAAGTTGATGCAGCCGACGGCGGGCGCCTGCCGGGAGTCAACGTGTGGGCGGCGACGCTTGCGGCTCCGGCTCGTCACCTGGCCGAAACAAAGACGACGGCCACCGGAGAATTCACTCTCTCCATCAGCCTTCCAGGGGGATTGCAGGGCGGCGAAACGCTGCTGGTGGCGGCGGACCTCCCGGCTTACGTGGAAGCGTGCGAGCTGGTTGCGCCCGCTGAAATCCCCTCGAGTTCGCCCCTGCGGCTTTGGCTGAGGGCCGCCGACGACAATTACGACAACCCCGACCTTGACCTCGTCGATGCCTGGCTCTATCGGCGTCTCAAGCGGCTTGTGAAGGCTCAGCGACTGCCCGAGGACACTCGCCGGTCGGTGAATATGGCGCTGCGACTGTCCCGAAAACGCCCCTCAACCCGCGACTCGCTTCTTGAAGTGCTGCGTTTGCTCGGCCCTGCCGAGAACCCCCCGGCGCGGCTGCTCCAGGCTCAGACTCTGATGAGGCTGGGAGCCTGGAGGGCCGCCGGGAAGAGCCTCGCGCCACGCGAACCGCAGGACAAAGCGCTGCCCGAGGGACTGCTCCTGGAGGGGGTGAGGCACAATATTCTCCACGAGCCTGCGCAAGCCATTCCCTCTCTCGAACGTGCGTCCCAGGACCTCCCCGGTGATGTGCTTGTCTCCCTGGAGCTGGGCCGGGCCTATCTGATCGCCGAGAACTGGACGGCGGTCGTACGGAGTCTCGAACCGGCCCTCCGCAAGCGCGCGCTGGTACTGCAGGCGCGTTACCTGCGCGCGCGTGCCCTGGTGTCCATGGGGGATCTGGAGGGCGCCTCGTATGAAGCCAAGATGTTCCTCAAGCCGCGCCGGAAGAACGTGCCCCTTTCCGTGCACAGTTTCATGGCGGAAGTTCTGGGGCGGCTCGAGGAGCGCTCGATCCACCCCATCGACTCGGCCCTGACGCAATCGGTCGGGGAATTACAGAAAGCGGTCCCCGACCTCGCAGGGCTGAACCCTTCGGGCGCCCCACCTCCCGGCGGTTTCCCGGAGTTGTTGAGACAGGTGGGCGTAAGGGTTGAGGAGTTCATGAAAGAATTCGCTAACACGGCGGCCCTCGAGGTGATTCGCCAGGCGCGCCTGGACCGCACGGGCAAGCCTGCCGCCTCGCGGGCGCAGGAGTTCTACTACATCTTCATGAACAAGGAGTGGAAAGGCCTTCCGTGGATCGAGGAGTTTCGCGGCACAGGGGAAGGTGCTCTCACGACGCAGGGCGGAACCGAAACGGGCTACATGGCGACCTCCGGCTTCGCCTCCAGCCTCGTCGTCTTTCATCCCGAACTGCAACCGGGGATGGGCTTTCGGTTCCTGGGCCGGCAGAGTCTTGGCGGCCGCCCCACCTACGTGATCGCCTTTGCTCAGCGGCCCGACAAATCTCGCCCCTTGGGTTCGTTCCGCATGGGCAAAGGTGCAAAGCCGTACGCGTTTTTCCTTCAAGGCATTGCCTGGATTTCCGCCGACCAGCACCAGGTCCTGCGCATGAGGACCGACCTCCTCCACCCTCTGACGGATATTCAGTTGACCCGCGAGACGACGGAGATTGATTACCAGCAGTACCACTTTGCCGCCGCTCCCCAGGCGTTCTGCTTGCCCACACGAGTCACCGTCAGTTTGGAATGGGGAAAAAGGCGACTGCGCAACGAACACCTTTTCTCACGGTTCTGGCTTTTCAAGGTGGATACCGAGCATCAGAGATTGGGCGAGGCCGGCATCGTCGAGCGGGCGAAAGCCGCCCAGACCAACTGAGATCGCCGCGAGGCGCGCTCCGGACTGATCCGTCGCACACCTCGGCCTGTGCAGGCAGTTGGAAGTTCAAGGGGATTTCAGGCTCGTCCCGCCACGGCCACGCGGCGGTTTTCATAGAGGGGGAATTTCTCGGTCAGGGCTTCCACCTCGTCGCGCACACGCGCGATCACGGCCTCATTCCCCAGGTTGTTCAGGACCTCGGAAATCCAGTGCGCGATGAGCTGCATTTGCGGTTCCTGCATGCCGCGCGAGGTGACGGCGGGCGTGCCAACGCGGATGCCGCTCGCGATGGCGGGCAGATTGGCATCGAAGGGGATGGCGTTCTTGTTGACCGTGATCCCCGCGCGCTCGAGGGTCGCTTGCGCTTCCTTGCCGGTGACCTTCTTCGAGAAGACGTCCACTAGCATGAGGTGAGTGTCCGTTCCGCCGGAGACGATGCGGAAACCCTCCGCGGCGAGCGCTTCGGCCAGCGTCTGGGCATTCGCCACGATCTGCCGCTGATACTCGTTGAACTCGGGTCGCAGCGCCTCCTGGAAGCAGACGGCCTTGGCGGCGATGACGTGCATGAGCGGCCCGCCCTGCAGGCAAGGGAAGACGCTCTTGTCGAGTTCCTTGGCGTACTGCGCTTTCGAGAAGACCGCACCGCCGCGCGGGCCACGCAACGTCTTATGCGTCGTGGTGGTGACGAAGTCCGCGTGCGGGAAGGGGCTGGGATGCAGGCCCGCCGCCACCAGGCCCGCGATGTGCGCCATGTCCACCATGAGCAGCGCGCCGGATTTCTTGGCGATTTCCGCGAACCGGGGGAAATCGAGCGTGCGCGGATAGGCGCTTGCCCCGGCGACGATGAGTTTCGGGCGATGCTCCATCGCCAGGCGTTCGAGCTCGTCGTAGTCGATGGTTTCCGTGTCCCGGCGCACGCCGTAGGAGACGATCTTGTACATGCGGCCGGAGAAGTTGAGGGGATGGCCGTGCGTCAGGTGGCCGCCGTGAGCGAGACTCATGCCCAGCATCGTCTCGCCGGGCTTAAGCACGGTGACGTAGACGGCCTGATTCGCCTGGCTGCCGGAATGCGCTTGGACGTTGGCGTGTTCCGCGCCGAAGAGCCTTTTCGCGCGTTCGATGGCGAGCGACTCAGCGATGTCCACAAACTCGCACCCGCCGTAATAGCGCTTGCCGGGCAAGCCTTCGGCGTACTTGTTGGTCATCACCGAACCGAGGGCCTGGAGCACCGCCTCGCTGACAAAATTCTCGGAGGCAATCAGCTCGAGGGTCCGCGCCTGGCGGTCCACTTCGCGGTCGATAGCGCCGGCGATTTCGGGATCAACTTCCGCCAGAGGGCGCAGACGGTAGGGGAACGGGCTCATAATGATTTCTCCCTATGATGGTTCTGGTCGATGAGGCCGATCTTCTCGACGCGGCGCGCGTGCCGGCCGCCTTCGAACTCCGTGGTGAGCCAGGTATCGACGATCTTGCGCGCCGTCGCCTCGTCGGTGAGGCGGCCGCCCATGGCGAGCACGTTAGCGTCGTTGTGGGCGCGCGCGAAATAGGCGGAGAGCGTGTCGTTGCAGGTTGCCGCGCGAATTCCCGGGACCTTGTTGGCCGCGATCGCCACGCCCAGGCCGGTCCCGCACATCAGGACTCCGAAGTCGGCGTCTCTCGACGCCACGCTCGCGGCAACCCTTTCGGCGTAGTCCGGATAATCCACGCGCTCGAGCGCCGCCGGGCCGTGGTCTTGCACCTCGATGCCCTTGCTCTGGAGGTAAGCGCGGACCCTTTCCTTGAGCGCGAAACCCGCGTGGTCGGCACCCAGGGCAATTCTCAGTTTTCTCGACAAGCCGCAGCCTCCGTCGGTTTATTTAACCACAAATCGCCGGGGAATGGGCACCCTCATCGGAGCAACCGCCGCGGTCTGCGGGCGGAGAAGACTGCTGCGCAAGCAATCGGTGATTGACAAGCGCGATGCCGGAGGGGTAGTTTCTCCCCCGGATTGCTTCGCGAACTCTGAAGCGACGGCGTCCTCGCATTCTGCACGCGGGAAGATTGCGCGGGAGGTTTTCGTCATGGACTTGGTTGTGGGCGCGACAGGAATGCTGGGCAAACAGATCGCCCTGGGCCTTGCCAAGGCGGGACGCAAGGTCCGCGCCATGGTGCGCGGCGGTGCGGCGCGCGTGGAGGCCAAGGATCTTGTGGCCGCGGGGTTCGACCTCGTTGACGGCGATTTGACGCGCCCGGAGACCCTGGCGGAAGTGTGCGCGGGCATGGAAACGGTCATCAGCGGAGCGACGAGCATGCCGCACGGCCGCGACGATGGTTTGCGGCGAGTGGATCTCGAAGGGGGCCTGGCTTTGATTGAGGCGGCCGAGCGGGCGGGAGTGCCGCACTTCGTCTACGTCTCCTACTCCTGGAACCTGCGCGAACCGTCGGCGCTCGAGACCGCCAAACGCAGTTGCGAGAACCGGTTGCTGCCCGGCCGCATGACGGCGGTGGTTTTGCGGCCGTCGTTTTTTATGGAAGCCTGGCTCAGCCCTGCTCTCGGCTTCGATCCGCGCCAAGGCAAGGCGCGCATCTACGGTTCCGGCGAGGGCAAGATCAGCTACATCTCGATGCGGAATGTCGTCGATTTCGCCGTCGCCACCACACTCAAAGTGGAACGCGGGCCGGTGGCGCTCGAAATGGGTGGGCCGGAGGCGCTCTCGCAGCTCGAGGTCGTCCAGATTTTCGAGCAGACGCTGGGCAAGAGTTTTACGCTTGAACATGTCCCCGTCGAAGCGCTGCGCACGCAGCATGCCTCCGCGGACCCTTTGCAAAAGACTTTCGCGGCACTGATGATCGGTTATGCCCGAGGCGATGTCATCCCCGAGGCGCATGCCAACGCCGAGCGGTTTGGGGTTAAGCTGCATTCTGTCGCAGACTATGCGCGGACTTTCCGCTGATAGGGCTTACTAAACCCAGATTGATTTGAGGCGGCCGGGGGCTGCAGGTCCCCAGGAGGAGATGTATATGCACAGGACAATTTCGCTCAGAGCGACGATGGGGCTCTCTACCCTTCTTATGTTTGCTCTTGCCGGTGCCGGCGGCCAGGGCAGCCCGTCGGAAGACGACACGGCCTTACGCAAGGCACAAGATGATTTCGCCACAGCCTGGAATAACCACGATGCCCAGGCCATGGCCATGGGCTGGGCCGAGGAAGGTGACTGGATCGGGCCGGACGGGAATGTGGCCCAGGGGCGGGCAGCGGTCGAGAACCTCCTGGCGGAGGCACACACGGGCGATTCCGCCACGAGCAAAATCGCGATTAAGGTCAACAGCGTTCGCTTCCTGAAGCCCGACGTCGCGGTGGTGGACGCTGAGTGCGAGTTGACGGGGATGCGCGACTTCTTCGACAAACCCTTGCCGACACTGAAGGTCCTTGCGACAACGGTGGCGGTGAAAAAGGACGGGAAGTGGCGGACGGCTGTTTATCGGGCGTTCGTGCCACCGCCGCCTTCGGAAGACTAAACCGGAGCCATGCCTCCTCACTTCGCTCGCCTGCTGGGGAGCAGCGCCACAGAAGGACGGAGGGTCCCGGGCTATTCTTCTCACGCCGTGCTCCGATGCCACTTCCGGGCCTTCAATCCCTCCTTCTCCCTGCTACTTGTTGGGCTGTGCGCGCCTCCAACAACCATCTCCGGCTGCGCCCTGGTGTGGCGGGCGGGTCGGAGCACAGGACTAACACTCAGGGCGAGTGAATACATCTCAGCGGTGGGAGACGCGCGATGAATAGCAATCGGCTGGCCACGGCGGCCGCGGTGTTGGTGGCGACGGTGGCTCTAGCGCCCGCGGCCGAGAATCTGCGGCTCAATCCGCATCTCGATTATTCGAGTGACAGTCATGATGGGCCGCTCATCACCGGCGGCCACCTGGGAGAAGGGACTGTCGAGGGGAAGCCCAGTTACGTCATTTTCTACGGCGAGGGCTGATTCAATTCCAAGCGGCAGGCACGACGCACCGTGAACCTTTACGAGAAGTACAGGGGCCGCGTGCAGTTCGTGATTGTCGACTTGGACCGCGGCCGGTCGGCCGCACAGAAAGAATTACAGAGCAGGTACTATCGGGGCTACATTCCGCACCTCACGATTCTCGATAGGGCGGGGAAAGTCCTGTACAACCAGGCCGGCGAGGCCGATGAGACGGCCCTGGCGACGATCCTGGACCAGGCCTTGAAGTGAGGCGATGCGCGGATGGTTCCTTGGGGACCCGATTCACTCTGGGATCGGCACGGCATCCTCCGCAATGCTCGCTACTCCCTGCGGCCTCGCCTTTGTGGCTGGAGCCTGCGACGGAGCTGGCGGCGGGATTGCATTTGAACCTTTTTGTTGCCGCCCAGGCGAAACGCTTGACGGAGCCGGCTGTCCGGTGGAAGCTACGGTATATGTGCCTTCCGCCAAGGCCGTGACCGCAGGCCTGGGAGGGCCGAACTCATGAAAATCGGCATCGACAGCTACTGCTTCCACCGGTTCTTCGGGGAGGTGTATCCGCAGCAATTGCCGCCGCCCCGGCGGATGACGCTGGAAAACTTTCTGGCTCGGGCCGCGAAACTGGGGGCGGACGGCGTTTCGCTGGAGTCGTGTTTTTTCCCCAGCCTTTCTTCGGATTACTTGCGCCAGGTCAAACGCCTGCTTGACGACTACGAGTTCGACCGGGTGTACGCCTGGGGGCATCCCGACGGCCTGGAAGGCGGCTTGAACCAGCAGGCTTACAAGGGACCATCATGCTCCGCGAGGCTGTCAAAGTTGCGGAGTCCTGGGGGATCAAGATGGCCATCGAGAACCACATTGACTTCACGGCGGACGAGATGGTGCACCTGCTGGACGCGGTCGATTCTTCCTACCTCGGGATCAACTTCGACACCGGCAACTTTCTGCGGCTTCTGGACGATCCCATCAAAGGCATGGCGAAGCTGGCGCCACGCGTATACGCGACGCATATCAAGGACTTGAAAGTGCAGAAGGGCGTTCCGGCGGACGAGTGGTACTTCTTTTCGAGCGCGCCCGTCGGCGACGGGGTCGTGGACAATCAAAAGCTGGTCCAGATGCTCGCAGATGCTGGCTTCGATGGCGTGCTGGCCGTCGAGATCGACTTCCTTCATCCCGATTACAACAACGACGAAGACGCCGCGGTGGCGAGAAGCGTCGTGGAACTCCGCAGACTCGCGCAGGGCGTTTTGCCTGACAGTCCGGCTGTCCCCACACCGTGAGTTAGGAGTGAAACAGACGTTCGCACCATCGGAGCATATCGGATCCATTGCCGTTGGGCGGCCCGATCTCGCGCGGGCTTTGCGTTTCTGTGCCGGATTCGCTATAAGATGTAGGGTACGCTAGCCCCCGGCCGTCCGAGGAGAGGCTCGATGACAACCACCGATGTCCGTAAGAGATTTGCAGCCAAGAAGGTCCATCGCGGCTCGCAGGTTATTTTTGGTGAGCGCCAGAAGCTCCGCGAAGTTCTGCAATCGGTGCAGCGGGACCGCCGCCGGTCGCGCGCGCGAACCCTGCGGGAGGTCCGTCTGCTCAAGGCGCTGATCGATGCGCGAACCGAAGAGCTCAACGGTGTCAATCCCCATTGGGATCGCAAGTTCCAGAAGGGTCAGGACTCGAATACCACCGGGCGTGAACTGCTCCATCTCGCCGCCACTCTTCCCGCCGACGACTACCTGCTGGCGCGAGTGGTCACGGACCATCGCAACGCCCCTGCCGAGTTGCTGGTCCGCCTGGCCGACCACCCTTACGACGCGGTGCGGGAGAACGTCGCCCGGCACCCGCAGACACCTCCCGAAGTCCTGCGGCGGCTGGCGGAGAACCTGGACGAGCCGCTTTGGATATTGGTCGCCTGTAACCCCTCGACCCCGGCGGACCTGCGCGATCCCCTCCGCGCGCGGATGCGCGAAATGGCCGAAGTTTAGAAGCAACTCGCTTCCTACCCATCGTTTCCATCCATCTGCCATTCTGTCCGTCGGAAGGGAAGGCCAATTTGGCCTGCCGTACAATTGGACTGCTTGGCTCTTTACATTGAACCGCGTCTGCTCTAGATTGGACTGTAGACACAGTCCAGGTCTGGAGAGGCGTCTATGCTCATCACTCTGGATTCGAGCCTGCATCAGCCGCTCTACGTACAAATCCGCGACCAGATTCGAGGAAGGATTCTCTCCGGCGCGCTGACGACCGGCGAGCGACTAGAGCCCAGCCGCGAACTCGCCAAGCAGCTTGGCGTTCACCGCACGACGGTGAGCAACGCGTACGCGGAACTGGAAGCCGAGGGACTGATTCAGGGGACCGTCGGGCGGGGCACCTTCGTCTCGCCTTTTGCGGCCACACTGCGGGAGAGCGGACCCGCGCGGCGCCGCCCCGCGAACGACTTCTACTGGGACAGCTTCTTCGCCCCCGACCAGCAAGACGACTCGCTGGGCCGGCTGATGGCGAGCGCGCTCGAGCCGGGCGCGATTTCTTTCGCCGCCACGCACGCTTCCTCGGAACTCTGTCCCATGGATCTGATCCGCCGCGCCACGGAAGCGGTGCTGCGCCGCGAGGGCGCTCGCTTGGTCCAATACGGCTCGACGGATGGCTACGCGCCGCTCAAGCAATACCTCCAGGGGAGGCTGCGCCGGGACGGCATTGCCGTTGAGCTGGACGAACTGCTCATCACCAGCGGCTGCCAGCAGTCGCTCGACCTGCTGCGGCGGATCCTCGTGGCGCCGGGCGACGCGGTGGCCTGCGAGAATCCCACCTATCCTGGCTTGTGGCACGTGTTCGACACGCCCGGAGCGCGGCTGATCGGGATCCCCGTCGGGCCGGAGGGCATGGACCTGGACTTCCTGGAAGCCGTCCTCGAGCAGAACAAGGTGAAATTGATTCTCACCAGTCCCAATTTCCAGAACCCCACGGGCCGCACGATGCCGCTGGCCGCGCGCAAACGGCTGCTCGAGCTCGCGGTGCGCTTCCAGGTCCCCATTGCCGAGGACGACATTTACGGCGTTCTCCGTTACAGCGGGCGCGAACTCCCTCCGCTCAAGGCGCTTGACATGGCGGGGCAGGTGGTCTACCTGAACAGCTTCTCCAAGATCGGCTTCCCGGGATTCCGCGTGGGGTGGATGGTGGCGTCGCGGCGGGCGATGGAGCGGTTGCGCACCGCCAAGCAGCGCGCCGATTTGCACACCAACCTGCTCGGGCAGGCGATGCTCGAGGAATTCGGACGGCGCGGCTGGCTCGACAAGCTGATCCGCCGCAGCCGAAAAGTTTACGAGCACAAACTGGATATCCTGCGGCGCACGGTAGAGTCAAGCTTCCCGCCTGAGGTCAAAGTCAATTACCCCGAGGGCGGCATGGCGGTTTGGGTGGAGCTGCCGGCGGGCCTGGACGCGGTCGAATTGCTGGTGAAGGCGCGGGACCGGCACGTGGTCTTTGCTCCCTCCCGATTTTTCTATTTTCAGAACCCGCGGCACAATGCCTTCCGCCTGTGTTTTACTTCGGTCTCGGACGAGCTGCTTGAAAAGGGCGTCCGCACGCTCGGTGAGTTGCTCGAGTCGGAGGTGCGTCGCAGCAAGTCCGGCAAGAAGCCCCTGACCGTGGAATCGGGTATGGCGCTGGTTTAGGAGGGATGCCACAGTCAAGGGATCAAGTCGAATTAAGGGAGCGCTTCGCGCCGGTTGATATGAGTGGGGAAGAATTTCGCCGCGCGGGGCACCGGCTCGTGGATCAGGTTGCGGAATTTCTCGAATCGCTGCCCAAGCGTCCGCTCACGCCGAACGAGCCGCCCCATGTTGTGCGCGCGGCGCTGGGGACCGGCCCGCTGCCCTCCTCGGGAGCGCGCCCGCAGGACTTGCTCGATCAGGCGGCGACCTTGCTTTTCGAGCATTCACTCCTGAGCGCGCATCCGCGCTTCTGGGGATACATTTATTCTTCCGCCGCGCCCATCGGCGCGCTGGGGGATTTTCTTGCCGCGGCGGTGAATCCCAACGTCGGCGCGTGGAACCTCTCTCCCCTTGCCACGGAAATCGAAGCGCAAACGGTGCGCTGGATCGCGGAACTGATCGGCTATCCGGCCGACTCCGGCGGCCTGCTGGTGAGTGGCGGCAATATGGCGAACTTCGTGCCTTTTCTCGTGGCGCGCAAGGTGAAGGCCGATTGGAACGTGAGCGGCGAGGGACTTCGCGCCCCAGCCGGCCGCCCGCTGCGGGTCTACTGCTCCGCTGAGACCCATACCTGGATTCACAAGGCCGCGGACCTGTTCGGCCTGGGAACGGAAATGATTCGCTGGGTCGGGACGGACGCCGAACTGCGCATGGATACGGCAGAGCTACGCCGGCGCATCCGGGAGGACAAAGAGAGCGGCGACCTGCCGTTTCTGCTAGTGGGCGCGGCGGGCTCGGTTTCGACGGGCGCTGTTGACCCGCTGCCCGAGCTTGCGGCCATCGCCCGCGAAGAAGGGCTCTGGTTTCATGTGGACGGCGCCTACGGAGCCATCGCCGCGGCGTTGCCCGACGCCTCAGCGGACTTGCGCGGGCTAAGTCTGGCGGATTCCGTCGCCGTGGACCCGCACAAGTGGCTGTACATGCCTCTCGAAGCCGGATGCGCTCTGGTGCGCGACCGCCGCGACTTGATCAAGACCTTCCGCCACCGCCCGCCCTACTACCACTTCCCGGAGCACGAGGGCGAGGAGTCGGTCAACTACTTCGAGCACGGCATGCAGAACTCGCGCGGCTTCCGCGCCCTCAAAGTCTGGCTGGCCTTGCGGCAGGTGGGCCGCGAGGGCTATGTGCGCATGGTTGCCGACGACGTACGCTTGTCTCAGGCGCTCTACCGGATCGCGCAGGAACATCCAGAGCTTGAAGCCTGCACACAGGGGTTGAGCATCACGACGTTTCGCTACGTTCCGCGCGGCATCCAGGAGCTTCTGACCCGCCTGCAACGGAGCGGCGAAACATTCCTGACAAACGCCGTGATTCGTGGCAAATTTGTGTTGCGGGCTTGCTTCGTCAATTTCCATTCCACGCTCGCCGACGTCGAGGCGCTGCCGGGAATCGTCACGCGCATCGGCGCGGAAGTGGACGCGGAATTGCGGCCGCAGGACTTGCGAGGATAGCGGGGCCATTTAAGCCGGGAGCTCTCGGGCGTGATTTTGAATCATAGACTGATGACGAGACTCGGGGCGCTGGTCGTGGCGGCCTCCGCGCTTCTGTTAAGGGGAATGCCTCCAGAGGTCAATCTGAGGGCCCAGGAAACCAGACAGGCGCAAATGTTTTCGGGAGCGGAAAAGTACGAAAGATTCATGGGGCGATGGAGCCAGCGGCTAGCACCACGCTTCCTGCAATTCGTTGCCATCAAGGACGGTGAACGGGTGCTCGATGTCGGCTCGGGAACCGGATCACTTGCCTTGGCGATCGCGGCGCAAACTCGCCGGAGCGAGGTGGTTGGGATCGACCCTTCGCAGGCGTACGTGGACTTTGCGAGCAAGCGGTCATCTGACCCCCGTGTTAAGTTTCAGGTGGGTGATGCACAGAACCTTGACTTCCCCGACGCGTCTTTCAACAGTTGCCTCGCGCTGCTGGTGATGAATTTCATCCCTGACGCCCGGAAGGCCATGACGGAGATGCGACGGGTGACCAAGCCAGGAGGGTGGGTCGCGGCGAGCGTCTGGGATTATAACGAGGGCATGACCAAGCTGCGGCTGTTCTGGGATGCGGCGGTTGCATTGGACCCTTCCGTCAAGCGCTTTGACGAGCGGGATATGCCATTTTCCCGGAGAGGCCAGCTTTCTGCTCTCTGGAATGAATCGGGATTCAAAGACGTGGAGGAAACCGAACTTGTGATCGACCTCGAATTTGTTTCATTCGAGGACTACTGGGCGCCGTTCCTTGAGAGTCAAGGACCAGCGGGAGTCTATGTCGCCAGCCTCACGAAGGGTCAAAGAGAGAAATTGAAAGACCGGCTCCGGAACGATGTTCTGGCAGGGAGACCTGACGGGCCTTTCACGCTCAAAGCTCGAGCCTGGGCCGTGCGGGGACGCGTGCCCGGCAACCGGCTGAATTGATGATTGAAATAGAAGATTTGAAGGTGAATACAATTCCAACACGGGATTCAGTCAAGGAGAACGAACATGTGGCAATACGATGAACAGATGAAACTGAAAGTGGGGTTGGCCGAGATGCTCAAGGGCGGCGTGATTATGGACGTGACGACCGCTGAGCAAGCCAAGATCGCCGAGGACGCGGGCGCCTGCGCGGTGATGGCGCTGGAGCGCGTGCCCGCGGACATCCGCAAGGAAGGCGGCGTGGCGCGCATGGCGTCTATCAAGATTATCAAGCAGATCATGGACGCGGTGACGATTCCGGTGATGGCCAAAGCGCGCATCGGCCACTTCGTCGAGGCGCAAGTGCTCGAAGCGGTGGGCGTGGATTACGTCGATGAGAGTGAAGTGCTCACGCCCGCGGACGAGGAGCACCACATCAACAAGTGGCCGTTCAAGATGCCGTTCGTCTGCGGGGCGCGCAACCTGGGCGAGGCGCTCCGGCGCGTCGGCGAGGGCGCGGCGATGATTCGCACCAAGGGCGAAGCGGGCTCGGGGAACATTGTCGAAGCGGTGCGGCACATCCGCGCCATCGTCGGCGAGATGCGGTTGATCACTACGCTGCGCGAAGACGAGCTGATGGCCAAGGCCAAGGAACACGGCGCGCCCTATGAGCTGATCCAGTACGTCCACCAGCACGGCAAGCTTCCCGTGCCCAATTTCAGTGCAGGCGGCATCGCGACTCCCGCTGATGCAGCGCTGGTGATGCAATTGGGAGCCGAGGCGTGCTTTGTCGGCTCCGGAATTTTCAAATCTGAGGACCCTGCCAAGCGCGCGAGAGCCATCGTCCGTGCCACAACGCACTACAACGAGCCCGCCGTCATCGCTGAGTGCTGCGAAGAGCTGGGTGAAGCCATGCGCGGCATCGACATCGCCAAACTCGACCCGAAGGAGTTGCTGCAAACGCGCGGGTGGTAGCGGCGCTGTACGGGTCGGCATTGCTCCACGTAGAGGGGGGTGGCCCAGGAATGCGACATAATCCCTGGGAAGATAACCTGTTAGAGAGAAAGCTGGAGTCTGATCTCAAGGATCTCCCGAAGACCTTGGTTGCTTTTGCGAACTCGGTCAAACCCGGTCATGTAGCAACGATTTTGATTGGGGAGAAGAACGACAGTTCGGCGCAGGGAGTCACTAATCCTGATGAGATTCAGAAGACGGTTCGCAGGGAGTGCGAAAAGATCTACCCAGACATCTTGTGGAAATCCGAGGTGTATGAGAAGGACGGTAAGTACTGTGTCCGAGTTGAAATCGAGTTCAGTGGCGACACCCCTCATTTCGCTGGATCTGCGTGGGTTCGCCGCGGCTCTGAGACAGTGAAAGCGAGTGACGAGGTCTTCCAGCGCTTGGTAGAAGTTCGGCTGGATAAGGTGCGGAAACTGGCCATTTGGGAAGGGAAAGAGGTAACAGTCGAACGCGATGAGGGAAGTGTGGAATTTGAACGCTACCGCTACGAGGCCGGCCCCGCATACTGGCGCGGGCCGAATCCAGCCGTCCTGGAGTCTGTCAACGCATTCTGGGCAACGTTCCAGGTCGACGGAAAAAGACGGTCAGAACCGCTTGAAAAACTCCTTCTGTCTTGGGACGACAACCGGGACCGTCTGAAGATCCTTGTGAAGTTTTGAAATGGCAACGCTTCCGGTGAAATACCTTGTCGTGATCGAAAAAGGCGGGAACAGTTTTGGCGCCTACGTGCCGGACCTGCCCGGCTGCGCCGTGGTGGGGGAAACCCGTGAGGAAGCTTTGCAGCTTATTCGCGAGGCAGTGGAGCTTCACGTCGCCAGCCTCCGTGAGCAAGGCAGTGCGGTCCCTGAGCCAGCGTCAACAACCGACTACGTGCAGGTCTGAAAGGGCTCTAGTGGGCATGCGCGGCATCGACATCGCCAAGCTCGACCCGAAGGAGTTGCTGCAAACGCGGGGGTGGTAGAAGAACAGTCGCCAATTGTCAGTTGCAGACTGGCTGAAAACTGAAGGCTGAATACGAAAGGCGAGGAGTCAATGAGCAAAGACCTAAGATATCCGATTGGCAAGTTTCAGTGGGAAGACGGATTGAGTGAGGCGCGGCGGCGCGAGATGATCGAGCAGATTGCGGAGACGCCGGCCAAGGTGCGCGCGGCGGTCGCGGGCCTCACCGAGAAGCAGTTCGATACGCCTTATCGCGAAGGTGGTTGGACGGTGCGGCAGGTGGTTCATCACCTTGCCGACAGCCACCTGAACGCTTACGTGCGCTTCAAGCTGGCGATGACAGAGGACGAGCCCACCGTCAAGACTTACGAGGAGCAGCTCTGGGCTGAGACGCCCGACGCGAAAACTGCGCCGGCGGAGCTTTCGCTCGCGCTGCTCGACGGGCTTCACGAACGGTGGGCGATGCTGTTGCGCTCGATGAGCCCCGCGGATTTCAGCCGCAGATTCACGCACCCAGAGCACGGCAAGATGACGCTCGAGAGACTCCTGGCGATGTACGCCTGGCACGGCCGTCACCACACGGCGCACATCACCAGTTTGCGCGAGCGAGAGGGCTGGAAGCCCTCGTAGGTCGAAGATCGGCCGCGCGGCAGGGATCGCCTCATGATCCGAAGCCTCCTTCTCTCAGCTTCCCAAAGCGCCTGGTTGCGCCGGCGGGTGCCCCGCTACGATTTTGTGCGGCGCGCCGTCTCGCGCTTCATGCCCGGCGAGGAGCTCGAAGACGCGCTTGCGGCGGCGCAGGCGCTCGAGGAAAAGGGGCTGGGGACTGTCTTTACACAACTCGGCGAGAACATCACCGAAGCCGCCGCGGCCGTGGGCGTGGTGGATCACTACCTCGGGGTCCTCGACCGCATTCGGGAGCGCGCTCTACGGACCGAGGTCTCGGTGAAGCTGACGCAACTCGGTCTCGATCTCGGGCCGGGCGTCTGCTATACCCATCTCAACAGGATCATCCAGCACGCGGGCGGGGATAGCGTGGTTTGGATTGACATGGAATCCAGCCCGTACGTCGAGGTCACGCTGGAGCTCTATCGCCGCGCACGACGCGCTTTTCCCAACGTGGGCGTTTGCCTGCAGGCCTATCTCTACAGGACGGCGGGTGATTTGGCGTCGCTTCTTTCGCTCGGCCCCGCCATTCGATTGGTGAAGGGCGCGTACCGCGAACCACCAGATGTCGCTTATCCCGTGAAGAGGGATGTAGACGATAACTTCTTCGCGTTGTGCGGGATGCTCCTCGGCAAGGAAGCTCGACGAGCGGGCGCGCGCGCCGCGATTGCCACGCACGACCTCCGGCTCATCCGCCGCGTCCAGGACCTCGCCACGTCAAAAGGTCTGGCCAAGGACAGCCTGGAATTCCAGATGCTTTACGGCATCCAGCGCGCAGAACAGTTGCGGCTGGCTCGCGAGGGTTGGCGGTCCAGGGTTTTGATCGCTTACGGGAGCTACTGGTTTCCCTGGTACATGCGCCGGCTCGCGGAGCGGCCCGCCAACCTCCTGTTTGTGGCGCGGAACCTGTTCGCCGAATAGTGGCGGCGGAGAACTCATCGCGCGATGCGCCAAGTCCGTGCAGGGTGCCGCTGGCTGATGACGTCGGAAGGCGAACGCCTCTCATGAACTCCTTGAGCAACCCAGTTGGAATATTGGCCGTGCAGGGCGACTTCGAGATGCACGGGGGAATGCTGGACCGTATCGGAGCCCCCTGGAAGCTGGTGAAGCATCCCCAAGACCTGGGCGAAGTCAGCGCATTGATCATGCCCGGGGGCGAGACCACGACGATGCTCAAATTCTTCCACGCGGAGGGCCTCGGCCCGGCGGTGAAGCAGTTCGCGGCTGAGGGCAAGCCGATCTTCGGCACCTGCGCCGGGGCGATTCTGCTCGCCAAGGAGGTTCTGAATCCTCCTCAGGACCGCCTGGGGCTCCTCGATATCACCATCGAGCGCAACGCCTATGGCCGTCAGGTTGACAGTTCGGTGCGCCGCGGGGACTGCCGGGAATTAAGCGACCGCCCCGTGGAGATGGTCTTCATCCGCGCCCCGATCATCCGCCGCGTCGGCGAGGGTGTGCGGGTGCTTGGCCGTTGTGACGGGCTGCCGGTGCTCGTGGAGCAGGGAAACATCCTCGCGGCCACCTTCCATCCCGAACTCACCGAGGACGAGACGATCCATCGATTCTTCTACAAAAAAATGAGCCATTGAGGCGTCGGGCCTATCTCTCCCGAACATCTCAATGGCTCATTGTCACGGTCAGTTAATTCCTCAGAACTGCTTTTCGATCGTTCCCGAAAGAATCGTGTCCACGCCCACGAGGAGAGCCTTGGACGCCGAGACAGCGTAGAGGTGGAAGTGCACTGTACCGCCGGAAATGGTGACAGTGAGGTCGCCGCGGCCATTTGCGGAAATCGTGTAGGTGGCCGTGAACGGCAGGTCCGGGAGCAGTCCCGAAGACACGTCGTTGATGTCGGTGGTCCCTGTGATGCTCCCCGCTCCGTCGGAGGTGAACTGCCCGACATTGTCGCTATCGTTGCCGGTGAGGGAGAAGCCGTAGTCTCCGGCAAGGGAAGCGGCCGAGAAGGGGCCGCCCTGTTGGGACTCCAGCTCGCCGGTGGTCACCGCAAAATCGTCGAGTTGGACGACCACCGCCCTGGACGGCGAGATCATGTAGAAGGCAAAGTTGGAGGTGCCGCGCGTGGAAGTGAAGGAGCCCGTGCCACGCCCGTTGCCGATGGCGTCGACGGAGTACGTGCCGGTAAAGGCCAGGTTCTCGGCCAGGACCCCTTGATCGTTTTCGTCGGAGACTCCCGCGCTAACGGTGCCCGTGCCGCTCGCGGTCAGGCGCCCTGCCGTCAGGATGAAACCGTTGGTGCTGAAACCCGAGGACCGTAGCGCGTAATCCCCGGAAACGTTGGCGTTGGAATACGAGGCGAGGGTCTGCTCTTCGGCAGTGCCGAGGAAGGCTGGAACGAAGTCGGTGGAGATAAAGTAAGCCTTGCTCGCCGAGATCATGTAGATGGCAAAGTTCACCGGCCCCGTCGGCGTGTTGACGATAGCGGTGCCCCGGCCGCCGTTGACAGCAGCAGCAGTGAGGTCGTAAGTGCCGTCAAAGGCGGCGTTCGTGGTGGCGACCCCGGCTTCGTTGCTGTCCAGGACTCCATCGGTAAGGTGGCCGGCGCCGTCCGCGGTCATCCGGCCGGCCAGCCCGATGGCGCCGCTGCTGCCGATGCCATTCAAGCGTAAGGCGTATCCCCCTGCGAACGCGGCATCATTGAACGAGGCGGGATCCTGCTTCTCGATGAAGCCTTGGCCGCCTGCGGAGGTATCGAACTCAATCATGTGCAAGCGGTTGGGTGAGATCAGCACCGTCCGAAGGGTGTACGAGACGTTGTCGGAATCGGTGAGCAGGATTTCCGCCCGGCCGTCGGGGTTAACCGTATAGGTACCCGTCAGGGCAAGGTTCGAGAAAACGCCCAAGAACGTATTGAGGTCGAGGAGGCCGCTGGTGATTGTGCCGTTGCCGTCGGCGACGATGCTGCCGGCAGCGAAAAACAGGCCGTCGGGGTCGAACCCCGTGTAACTGAAGGCGTACTGGCCGCTGAGCATGGCGCCTGAAAAGACAATCGTGACTGCCGCCGTAGCAGTCTGCGAAGTATCGGCTTGCGCGACGGCCGTGATGGTTACCGCGCCCGTCGCCGGAATCGCCAATGGCGCCGTGTAGAGTCCCGCGGCGGAGATTGTTCCCACTGTAGAGTTTCCGCCTGCGACAGCGTTCACTTGCCAGTTGACAGCGGTGTTGGCTACTCCTTGGACGGTCGCCGTGAATTGCTGCGTTCCGCCTGCGGGTACGGTCGCGGTCGGGGGGGTGACGGCGACGGTCAGATTGATGGTCACCGTGGCGGAAGCGGACTTGGTGGTGTCGGCCTGCGACACAGCCTTAACGGTGACGGTGGCCGGACTGGGCACTGCGGCCGGTGCCGTGTAGAGACCAGCCGCACTGATTGTTCCCACCGTTGCGTTCCCGCCGGTTATGTCGTTTACCTGCCAGGTGACGGCGGTGTTGGAGGTGTTCTGGACGGTGGCGGTGAACTGCACCGTGCCACCGATTTCGACCGTGGAAGTGGGCGGAGCGACGCTCACAACAATTGAGGCGACGGTCACGGTAGCGGAGGCGGATTCCGAGGTGTCTGCGTGTGCGACGGCTGTGACGGTAACGGGATTGTCCGTGGGAATCGCTGCAGGCGCCGTATACAGGCCGCCGGCAGTGATGGTTCCGACCGTGGCATTGCCGCCCGCGGTCCCGTTCACTTGCCACTCGACGGCAGTGTCGGTGACCCCCTCGACCGTTGCTGTGAACTGTAGGGTGCCCGTCGTGAGCACTGTGGCTGTGGCGGGCGTCACGCTAATGCTTAGTGTGATGGTCACCGTGGCGGAAGCGGACTTGGTGGTGTCGGCCTGTGACACGGCCTTAACGGTGACGGTGGCCGGACTGGGCACTGCGGCCGGCGCGGT
>JAIQGB010000496.1 GCA_020072905.1 Terriglobia bacterium
ATGCCTGCCCGCAATGGCAAAAGCTGGCCACCACCTACAAGGACGTCAAGGAGCGTATTGTCAGCTGCCGCAAAGTGGGCAACGACATCGTCAATGGGCGCCCCGCGATCAAGTACGAAGGCACCTCCTCGGACGGCAAGACGGGCAACGCGTGGATCGATCCCAAGCTGCGCTATGTGATCAAGTGGCAGGGATCCGATGGCGGCATGGAATTGCAGAACATCCATGAGGGTGCTCAGCCGGCCAGCCTCTTCGAGCCCCCTGCCGGATACCGCAAGTTCGATGTCGGGCAAAAGCTGGCCCATTAGGCGCATTGCTGCCCTGGTCGCGGTCGGGGTGATCGCAGGCATCGAAACTATTCCGGTAGGTTGAACCCCTGCTCGGACTGGCGTAGTCCCTTTGCGACCTTTGCGGATCCTTCGCGACCTTTGCGGTTAAAGCCTTGCCCATAGCAGCCACGGACGCTGCCCGCGCCCCCCGCGTTGACGCTTGTGAAAACCCGCTTCTATACTTCCTTCAGAGCCCCAGGACCACCCATGCCCCTTTCCGCTGTCATCGTGGACGACGAGCAACTGGCCCGCGACGAACTCGCCTACCTGCTCAAGAGCATCGGCGACGTTGATGTCGTGGCCCAGGGCAAGAACGGCGTGGAGGGCGTCAATCTTATTCGGGAGCACAATCCTGACCTCGTCTTCCTCGACGTGCAGATGCCCGGCCTCGACGGCTTTGGCGTCATCAAGAAACTGCTCGACAAGAAGATTCCCCTCCCCAAGATTGTCTTCGCCACCGCCTTCGATCAGTACGCGGTCAAGGCCTTCGAAGTAAACGCGGTCGATTACCTGCTCAAACCCTTCGACAAGAAGCGGGTCGCACAGTCGGTGCAGAAGGCCCGCACCAAGGTGGAGGCGGGCGGCCCCTCATCGGAAAAGTTAGAAACGCTGATGCGCATGCTGGAGTCGCAGAAGCCGCAGGCTTCCAAGATCCTGCTCAAGTCTGCCGGCCGCCTCTTCCTGGTGAATCAGAAAGACATCTGTTTCGCGTCCATCGAAGACGGAGTCATCAGCGTGGTCACCAGCGGACCCAACGGCATGGAAGGCCAATCCAACTGCCGCACCCTGGAAGAACTGCTGGACAGCCTCGATCCCAACCTATTCTGGCGCGCCCACCGCTCCTACCTGGTAAATATCAATCGCATCAAGGAAGTCGTCCCCTGGTTCAAGAGTTCCTACCAGTTGCGCCTCGACGACAAGAAGCAAACCGAAATTCCCGTCAGCCGCGCCCAGACCAAGCGACTGCGCGAGCTGTTTGGGCTCTAGAGACAGAACACAGACAACCTGTGAAGCCGAACTAGTCCCCGAGTGAAGCCGGTTAATGCTCGTGAGCCTTGCGGTTACCATCGTGCTCAGACCTTCGTGAACGTGACACTTTGCAAGGGGCAGAAACTCAGTTTGCATTCAATTCTGCGTTCAGGTAGATTCGAAGGAAGCATCCGCGGGGTAATCGTCATGCGGTTGATCTCGAAACGGGTAGCGTTCCTGTGTCTGTTGCTGACGCTCTGGTCAGCGATAGCATTGGTTACGCACCACCATTCGAGTGCGACGGAGTCGGCAAAATGTACGGTTTGTGTTGCGGCTCATTCCGCAGCCCCTAAAGCCACTTCCAGCCTGCAGAAAGCAACTTTTTCCCCGATAGCCACCTTCCAGCCGGAACCAGTTTCCGCAAAACAACGCCTCCTGGCATTTTCTCTCAGCGTTCGTCCCCCTCCTCAAGCCTAGGTCTCAGAAGAATCGACATATCTCGATCGTATTCGTTCTGCAATCCTTTGCTATTGGAGGAATTCATGCTGGCTTCTTACAGGAAGTCTCTTCGTACGCCTATTGCGATCGTTCTCTATTTTGTGCTGGGCCTTGGCGCTCACGCACAGTCGGGCAGCTCGACTTCCGTGTCGGGTACTATCTTGGACCCGTCGGGCGCCGTGGTACCCAATGCTACCGTCGAAATACTCAACCCCGTCAGTGCCTTTGACCGCACCACACTCACCGATAGTTCTGGAAAATTCACCATCCCCAATGTGCCTTTCAATCCTTACCACCTTACGGTGATGGCGCAAGGGTTCACGGATTATTCCCAGGACATTGGTGTTCGCTCCGCCGTTCCGGTGAGCCTGAAGATCAGCCTGACCGTGGGAGCGTCTAACGAAGTCGTGAAGGTTGAAGCAGCGGGGGAAGACCTGCTGGAGAACACGTCTTCGTTTCACACCGACGTGGACCGCGGCCTGTTCGACAAAATCCCGATTGAAAGCCAGTCCTCATCGGTAAGCAGATTCCCCTCGATTCAATCGAGTCGATGGAGGTCATCGCCGGCGCCCCACCTGCCGAATTTGGCGACAAGACTAGCGTGGTGATCAACGTCACTACCCGCTCCGGTCAGGGCGTGACCACGCCCCACGGCAGCGTGAACGCTTCCTATGGTTCCTTCGGCACGGCCTCCGGAGGGTTCGACCTGGCCTACGGCGGCCAGAAATGGGGGAACTTCATCTCCGCCAGCGGCTTGAACAGCGGCCGATTCCTCGATCCCCCCGAGTTCACCGTGATCCACGCCAAAGGGAACGAAGAGAACCTGTTCGACCGCCTCGATTTTCAACTCTCCGATGCCGACACGATCCACCTGAACTTGGGATTTACACGTTCCTGGTTCCAGACCCCAAATTCCTTCGATGAACAGAACGCGACTGCATGGAATGGGCTCGTGGTCGACAGGGGCGGATTTGGTCCCGACGGCCTCCCCGTCGGCCCGGCCGACCAGCGTTCCCAGATCAAGACCTTCAACGTCGCGCCTTCTTGGACTCGATTACTGAGCGCCAACGCAGTCTTTACTCTCGGGGCGTTCGTGCGGCGGGACCAGTACAGCTATTACCCCAGCGCCAACCCGTTCGCCGACCTGGCGCCGGACCTGCAGGCTCAAACTGTGGGTGAGGACCGTTTCCTCACCAACGCCGGAATCCGTTCCAGCCTTTCCTACGTGAAGGGTATCCACAACCTGAAGGCGGGTGTT
>JAIQGB010000100.1 GCA_020072905.1 Terriglobia bacterium
GGAGCAACAGCAGCATGAAGTGGAACGCAGCAAGTCTGCGGCCCGGTAAAGTGTCCGGCTGAGGAGCGGCGCCGATCGTTCGAGCGTCCAAGGTTGCCGAACTACTAGGTAGGTGTTCACCTTGTGCACGCCGTACCACACGTTTGCCAACGCATGGGAAAAGTCATATCGGTCCAATGCATCAATGTAAGATCTAGCGACACCCATATAGTCTGAACTTAGTGGTAGGCCCAGTTCGGCTTTCAGTTCGGCTGGATCAGGCTTCGAGGGTAACCCGAGCTCTCTTGCGAGCCAGGGCGGGTTCGTCTGCCCGAAAAATGTGACCTGGAGGTCGTCATCTCTAGGGTCCTGCCCCACATCGACAAACGAGGGTACTTCACCTCTGAAATACTGGTTCAACATAGCAACAGTTCGGTTGGCGAGGTTCCCCAGGTCGTTCGCGAGGTCGGAGTTGTAACGCTGGATAAGACCTTCGTACGTGAAGCTGGAATCCTGGCCGAAGGGGATATCGCGCATCAGGTAATAGCGCAAGGCGTCTGCGCCCGGCGCTCCGAAGCAGTCGAGCGCGTCGACAATAGATTCGCAGTAGACAACGTTGCCCTTCGACTTGCTCATCTTGTCGGCGCCGACGGTCAGCCAGCCGTGCGCGAAAATCGTGCGGGGCAGCGGCAAGTCCGCCGCCATCAGGAACGCCGGCCAGTAGACGGCGTGAAAGCGGATGATGTCCTTACCGACCATGTGCATGTCGGCCGGCCAGTATTTCTGGAATTCCGCGCTGCCGTTTTCGCTTTCGGCAAACCCGATGCCGGTCATGTAGCCCATCAGCGCGTCGTACCAGACGTAGAAAACCTGCTCGGGATCGTCCGGCCAGGGGATGCCCCACTTGATGCGTTTGCGGCTGACGGAAATATCGCGCAGGCCGCTCTTCACAAAGCTCAGCACTTCATTGCGGCGGAAGTCGGGCTGCACGAACTCCGGATGCTTCTCGTAGAGTTCAAGCAAACGCCCCTGGAAAGCCGAAAGCTTGAAGAAGTAATTCTCTTCGCTGATCAGTTCGGCGGGCCGGCCGCAGATATCGCAGTTGGCGGGCTCGGTGCCGTCCGAGATGTAGCGCTCGTCGGACACGCAGTAGCGGCCCTGGTAGCGGCGCTTGTCGATGTAGCCGTTGGCGCGCGCGCGAAGCAGCATCCGCTGGACGGACGTCGTGTGGTCCGGCCGATCCGTGTAAATGAAGTGGGAGTAGCTGATGTTGAGTTGCTTCCAGAGACCGTAGAAGATTTCCCGCTTCGACGCCACAAATTCTGGCGGCGAAACCCCCGCCTCCAGGGCCGCGCGCTGGAGCTTCTCA
This sequence comes from Terriglobia bacterium, assembly GCA_020072905.1. Lineage (GTDB taxonomy): Bacteria > Acidobacteriota > Terriglobia > UBA7540 > UBA7540 > JAIQGB01. The sequence goes on from JAIQGB010000100.1 coordinate 1,349, forward strand.
CCGTGTTCATCCGTGCCCGTCAGGAACGCCACGTCATAGCCGCACAGCCGCTTGTAACGCGCGATGGCGTCGCACACCATGGTCGTGTAGGAATTCCCCACGTGCGGCCGGGCGTTGGGATAGTAGAGCGGAGTTGTGAGATAGAACTTTTTCATCATTTAGAGATTGAGTGATTTAGTGATTTGCCAATTGAAAGCAGGATTGAGCAATATGAGCCATCATCAAATCGCTAAATCGCCAAATCACTCAATGTGGCAATCGCCCGATCACTCAATCTTCTTCGCATACGCCAGTTGCGCTGCCAGCATGACCTGTTTCAGCGGGACGGATTTCTCGGTCGCCAGTTTTTGGCAGTCGTCGTACTCGGGGGCGGCGTTCAGGACTTTGCCCTCGCGCTTGGCAACCTTGACGTGGACGGTACCGTAAGGCGTGTCCACTTCCACCGATTCGCGCTCCAGCACTCTGCGGCGCGCTTCGTACATCCGAAGCCCGATGCTTGTCGTCTGCTCGAAAACGAGCTGGGCGAGCGCGTCGGCAGCTTCCGGCAGGCAGAGCAGAGTCAGCAGAAACCCCGGGCGGTTTTTCTTCATTTGCACTGAAGCGCAGGTCACATCCAGCGCGCCCGCGGCGAGTGCCCGCTCGGCGAAATAGCCATAGAGCTGCGGGTTCATGTCATCGAGGTTCGCCTCGATGACCGTCACCAGTTCCTCGCCTGGAAGACCGGCCTGCGCTCTCACCGGCTCCAGCGCCTGGCCGATAAAGATCCGCGCCACGTTGGAGTGCAGGGGAAATTCCTTGGCGCCCGCGCCGTAGCCGATCCGCTCGACCTTGAAGGACGGAAAGGGTCCAAAGCTCGCGGCGAGCGTCGAAACGATCGCCGCGCCCGTGGGCGTCACGAGCTCGCCTTCCACGTTAGAGGAGTAAATCGGGATTTCCTTGAGCAACTCCGCGGTGGCCGGCGCGGGCACCGGCAGCGACCCGTGCGCGGCTTCGACGCGACCACCACCCACGTTGAGCGCCGAGCAGGTCAGTTCCGAGATCTCCAGCGCCTCCAGGCCCACGCAAGCACCCACAATGTCAATGATGGCGTCCGCGGCGCCTACTTCATGGAAATGGATTTCCGCCGGCGGTTGGTTGTGGACCTTCCCCTCCGCGTCCGCCAAGCGCCGAAAAATCCTGAGGGACTTCTCCTTCACGCCCTCGGAGAGCGCCGCCTTGCGGATCAGCTCTTCGATATCGCCCAACTTGCGGTGCGGCTGGTCCGGCCCGATTTCCACTTCCCAGCGCGTGCCCACGATGCCGCCGCGCAGAGCGTGGGTGCGCTTCAGCTTGTAGAATCCCAGCGAGAGCTTCTTTAGTTCGTCGAGGAGGTGGCGCGCGTCGAGCCCCGCATTGAGCAGCGCCGCCAGAAACATGTCGCCACTGATTCCCGATGAACAATCCAGGTATGCTTGTCTCATAGCAGCCTCGGTAGGATTTCTCCGGCTCGCCCCGTCAAAATCCAGTCCGCGTCCGCGTCGAACGGCGTCGGCTCGGCGTTGACAACCGCCAGCCGCGCGCCGGCTTCCTTCGCGACTTCCATCAATCCCGCGGCGGGATAAACCACCGCGGAGGTCCCAATGGCGAGGAAAATCTCCGCGTTGCGGCTTGCCTGGACGGCGCGTCCCCACTCCTCGAGCGGCAGCGGCTCGCCGAACCAAACAACTCCGGGCCTCAGCAGGCCGCCGCAAGTGCAGCGCGGCGGCAAAGCGGTGAGCGGCACTTGCTCGTTGCGCTCTTCCCTTCCACAGCCTACGCAGCGCAAAAGCCAAATATCGCCGTGAAGCTTCCTGATGTTGCGGCTGCCGGCGCGATCGTGCAGACCGTCCACGTTCTGGGTGACCAGCGTGAACCGTCCGCCGACCTGCGCGATCTGCCGTTCAAGACCCGCCAGCGCGAGGTGGCCGGCATTCGCCTGCGCCTTCGCAATGAGGCCGCGTCGCCAGTCGTACCATTCCCACACCAGGCGTGGGTCTCGCGCGAACGCTTCCGGCGTGGCCAGCTCTTGCGGGCTGTAGTTGCGCCACAGACCGCCCGGCCCGCGGAAAGTAGGAATCCCACTTTCCGCGGAGATTCCCGCGCCGGTCAGGACCGCCACGCTTTTCGCCTGCTGCAGCGCCTCGCGCAGCGTTTCAAGGATCTCCCCCACGCGCCCTCACTCGCCTGGGCGGGAATCGAGCCAAATGACGATACTATGCTTTGCCGCGAAATCTTGTCAATTATCGCCGCAGCGCCGGCCCATAACCGGTATCCCCGAATCATGAGGTTCTTCGCTGCCCACAGAGTGGCGCTACAGTCGGCGTTAGGCGTAGATGTGGTAGTCGATCTTCAGCACCTTGGCGATGGCGACGAGTTCGTCCACCCAGTTGCCGTAGCAGCCGTGGGTGTGGTTCGAGTCGTAGGTGCCCAGGAACTCGTCGGCAGAAACTTTGAGACGCGCGAAGGCGTGCGGCCACTCCGGAGTTGTTTCCTTCGCCAGCGCCCAGTTCACTTGGTCCTCGAAGAGAACGAATTCCGCGGGCACGATGGCCAGCCAGTATTTTCCGTTGCGCCGGGTCAGCCGCGCCAGCGTCACGTCGCCCGGCCTCGCGAAGTGCATCACCGAAGCGCCACCCGCCGGAAAGTAGAAGATTTCCGGCCAGAAATGCACGTGCGGCAGGTTTTCTTCCGGCCGCTTCGACCGCCCGGCAAAGAAGGTGGCGTGCGCGCCGGAGTTGCAGAGGTCGAAAAACTTATACTTCTCGTTATAGTGCCGCACATCGGCAAAAAGGACCGGCTCGCCCGTGACGTGTTTGAAGAGTTCCATAGTCAGCGCGCCGTCCATGTCAGCTTCGGTGGCGCAGACGACCGGCTCTTTCGCACCATCAAAATCGTAGGGATCGTTCGAGAAGGCGTCGATGATATCTTCGGTGGTAAAGTTATCGGTCAGCTCCGGCTGCGCCTTGATGCCGAAGAAGTCGATGGACTTTTCCTTGTTAATATCCTGGCAGGCGTAATAGGTGCGAATCTGGCGCTTTAAGAGGTCGGGCGTGAGCTTCTTGCCGTCGTAGTGGATGTTCTTGCCGATCAGTTTGGTGAGCCAATTGAAGGCGTTCTCGACTTTGTCTTTCTGCACCAGGTCCGAGCGGCGGATGATCTCGTATTGATCGATGTGCTCGACGTCGATGCCGAAGTCGCGCTTCCACTGGTCGGCGGCGGCGACGGCGGTGTACATCCCCATCGGCCGGCCGCCGTAGAGGCCGAAGTTTTCGCCCTTCATGCGGCTCACCGCCACCGCCGCGCGCAGGTACTTCTGCACCTTCTCGAAAACGTGTGGATCGCCAATATCACCCTGCACGCGGAAGTGCGACCGCCCCACCTGGTCCATGCCCCCCGCCGCGGCGAGCATCCCCACCATGCCCGGATAGGCCGGGTTGATGTTCGAAAACATCAAGTAAGGCCCGGGCGCGAATTCCGTGGCAATCATCGTCAGGTGGGGGAAGCACCAGACGGCATAATTGAGAATGGTGGCCTCGACGCCGGACTGGAGCAGGCGCTTCCCTTCCCGGCGCGCCACTTCCGGATGCCAAACGATTTCCTGCCCGGCGACCACTTCGTATTCGCCCGTCGCTTCCAGGCGGGCGCGAAACTTGTTCTGAAAATCCACGTTCATGTCGCGCAGCATCTCGTGGGCAAACTTCCGTCCATCGGAAAACGTCAAAAGTCCAACCTTGCGCTTGCGCATGAAAGCCCTCCTCCGTGGGTTGAGTCGCTCCCAGGGGAGCGACCGTGCTTGGGTCCTTCGGAGTTTTGGACGATACCGCACTCGACGAGATATCTCAACACATCGTGCGACCCTGGGCGGCGCCGTCAAGTGGGCGGAGCCATCGGGCGGGATGGAAGGGGCGAGCCGGGATTTTCGAGTTTACGAAAGTGCTGCGCGTGGTGTAGGTTTGATTAGTTGCTCGCGGGCCGGTAGCTCAATCGGTAGAGCACTGCCCTTTTAAGGCAGGGGTTCTGGGTTCGAGTCCCAGCCGGCTCAGAAAAACAGTCGACAGTCCACAGTTGACAGTCGACAGTCCACAGTTGACAGTCGACAGTCAATATCCAAGAAACCGACGGCAGATCCCAGCCGGCAGGCCAAACCCTTCAAGCGAAGTTCGCCAACTTGCGCACGTCCGCCAGGTTCTGTTCGAGCGGCGCAAGATGGCCGTACTCAAGCGCCACGTAGCCCTGATAGCGGTCGCCCAATTCGTAAATTCCTTTGAAGACATTGCGGTAATTGATCTCTCCCGTGCCCGGCTCGTGACGGCCGGGGACATCGCCGACGTGGAAATGCCCGATGCGGTCGATGTGGCCGCGGAGGTTGTTGATGAGGTTCCCCTCCATGATCTGAGTGTGGTAGATGTCGAAGAGGATTTTCACATTCGGGCTGCCCACGCGGTCCACCAGCTCCGCGCCGTCGCGGACGTAATACAGAAAGTAACCGGCGTGGTCCACATAGGTGTTCAGAACTTCGATCACCGCCGTGAAGCCGTTTTTCTCCAAAATCGGCACGGCTTCGCGCAGGAGGGACACGGCGTTCGTCTTCTGCTCCGCACGCGGCATACCTCCCAGCTCGTTTCCAGTGAGGACGACCACTCGCTGGCAGTCCACTCTCTTCGCCGCCTCGATCGAGAGGTTCAGTTCGCGGAGGAAACCCTCTCGCTCGCGCGGGTTCACCAAACCGCAGCCGCGTGCCTCGACGCCCTTGTTCGCTACCAGCGTCGAGCAATGGAGTGCGGGGTGTTTCTTCCTCTCTTCAACAAATGTTTCGAGCGTGGAGGCGTTCCGCCAGTCGAACATCTCGTAGCCATCGTAGCCGAGCCGGTCGAGCATCCCCAGAGCGTCGCCCACCGGGATGCCGTTCATCAACCACCAAGTCACCGAGAGTTTCAGACCTTTTTCATTGGGCAGATTTGCCCATGCCGTGCGAGGCGAATTCGCCAGCGCCAGCGAGCCCGCCGCCAGGCCCAGGAAGGAACGTCGGTCCATGGATGATCTCCAAGAAGCAGGAATTTATCCGCAGCGCCGCTTATTGTATTGCGCTAGAATTCGCCCCGCAATCAGAACGCTCATCATCGCCGCATTTCGGGAGTGATATTATGTCCCGCTTTCTGCTCACCCTTCTCGCCGCGCTCCTCTTGACGCTCGCCGCCGCGCAAGGTTCGAACCTCCAGGCTGAGGTCGCGCGTCATCTGTTCTCTTCGTTCGGATCAGGCGAGGACGTCCAGCACGTCAAAGGCACGAACGCCCAGGTCGCTCCTCTCAACAAGCGTCCCAGGGAAGGCCAGGAGGCGCTGCGCATCGATTTCGAGCAGGCCCCGCGGCCGGCGGTCACCTTCTCGGCCGGCGAAAAGCCCTGGGATTGGAGCGCCTACGGTGCACTGGCGTTTGACCTCACTAATCCTTCCGGGGAAGAAATCAGCTTCGGCTTGCGCATTGATGATGACCTGGCAGCCAACGATGCAAACCACAGCGTGGGTGGGCATTCGACGATCGGCCCGAAGCAGTCGGTGAGCTATGCCTACCCGCTCGGACCGTCGTCGCCCATGGCGAACGGCATGCGCGGCGGCCCGCCCTATCCCGGCATCGAGCCAATCATCTACGCGTCGATGAAACGTATAAACGAGGGACACATCACCGCTTTCCAATTGTTCCTCGACCGGCCCCCCGGGCCGCGCACGCTCATTCTCGATAACATCCGCCTGCTGCCTCCCGTTTCTTATGACGGAATCGTGGACCGCTTCGGCCAGTACACCCGCGCCGACTGGCCTGGAAAACTGAAGGAGGAAAGCGAGTTCGCCTCGCGCCGCGCCGAAGAAGAAGCTGCCATTCAGGCCGTGTCGTCACTCCCCGACCGCGACGAGTACGGCGGCTGGGCAGCCGGGCCGCGAGTCGAGGCGACGGGCTTCTTCCGCACTCTGAAGCGTGACGGCAAATGGTGGCTCGTGACGCCCAATGGACATCTGTTTCTCTCTTTCGGCGTGGACACCATCGCGCTGACCGAGGGGCCGACCATCGTTGAAGGCCGCGAGCGGCTGTTCACCTGGCTCCCCTCACCCCATTCCGCACCGTCGCTCTCGATCGCCTGCGCGCCTGGGGATTCAACACCATCGCCAACTGGTCGGACCCGGCTCTCTACGACCTGAAGCGCGTTCCCTACACCGCCACGATCGATCTCGAAGGCGATTACGCGCACGTGGCCAGCGGCCAAGATTACTGGGGAAAGATGCACGATCCGTACGATCCGAAATTCGCAGTGGCGGTGGAAGAGAGCATCCGCAAGGCGGTGGAAAGGCGGCGCGACGACCCCTGGTGCCTCGGCTACTTTATCGACAACGAGATTTCCTGGGGCGGGGGCGAAAGCGACCGAGGGCACTTCGGCCTCGTTTACGGCGCGCTGGCGGAAGGCAAAGATTCACCCGCCAAGCGGGCCTTCGTCGAACAACTGAAGCTCCATTACGGCAAGGTGAAGCATCTCAATAATGCGTGGCGAACGAAGTTCGCCTTATGGGACGCCTTGCTCGACAAACCCTTCAAACCCGAGGGCGAGCTGACGGTGCCGATGCGCCAGGATTTCTCCGACTACTTGAAGAGATTCGCGCAGCAATACTTTGAGGTCATCCGCAATGCGCTGCACAAGTTCGACCCCAATCATCTTTATCTTGGCTGCCGGTTCGCCTGGCGGACGCCGGAAGCGGTCGCCGCGGCGGCCGAGTTTTGCGACGTGGTGAGCTTCAACATCTACCGCTCACACGTGGACGCCAAGGAGTGGGAATTCACCAACGCGCTGAACAGGCCGGTGATCATCGGTGAGTTTCATTTCGGGGCGCTCGACCGAGGAATGTTCCACACGGGCCTGGTCTCCACGCCCAACCAGCGGGCACGCGCCGAAATGTACCGTGACTACATCCACAGCGTCGTGGACAATCCGGCCTTCGTGGGTTGCGCATGGTTCGAGTATGCCGATGAGCCGCTGACGGGGCGCGCCTACGACGGCGAGAACTACAACATCGGCTTTGTCGATGTGACGGACACGCCGTACCCCGAAATGCTCGAAGCCGCCAAGGCCGTACATGCGGAGGCGTACCGTCGACGGGCGGGCATGTGAACCAAAGCACGCTGGGTGGGGTTCGGGACTCGGGATTCGGGCTCGGAATTCGCCTGCGCTGAGTTTCGATTGTCGATTTTCCAGTTTCCAATTTCCAGTTTCTAATTTCTAAATGGACCAACTCCTCTTCGCGTCCGTCTCACAAATCGCCAAGGGCATTGAACCCCCGCCTCAATGCGGTAGTTCAACTGCCGGCAGAGCGGGCGCTCGCCGCAGCGCGCGAGGCGGACGAGGCCCTCGCCCGCGGCGAAGTTCGTGGCCCACTGCACGGCGTGCCCTTCACGCTCAAGGACGCCATCGAGACGGAAGGTGTAATTTGCACTGGCGGCACGGAAGGCCGCAGAGATTACGTCCCCAACGCCGACGCCACGGTCGTAAAGCGTCTGCGCGAGGCGGGAGCGATTCTGCTCGGCAAGACCAACTGCCCCGAGCTCGGCTGGGCCTGGGAAAGCGACAACCTGATTTACGGGCGGACGAACAACCCCTACGATCTCGCGCTCTCACCCGGCGGTTCGAGCGGCGGCGAGTCGGCGATCGTCGCCGCGGGTGGTTCGCCTTTCGGCCTGGGCAGCGACGCGGGCGGCAGCGTCCGCTTCCCGGCGCACTGCACGGGCATCGCCAGCATCAAACCCACTTCCGGACGCGTCCCGCGCACCGGCCACTTCCCTGGTCCGGGCGGAACGCTCGACGCGCTCTGGCAAATCGGCCCGCTGGCGCGTTACGTGGAGGATCTGGTCCTGGTCCTGCCCGTCCTCTCGGGCGTCGACTGGCGCGACCCCGCGATCGTCCCCATGCGGCTCGATGACCCGCATACCGTGGATCTCAAGGCACTGAGCGTCGCTTTCCATACCGACAATGGGATCGCCGCGCCCACTGCGGAGGCAGTTGAGACCGTGGAGAAAGCGGCGGCGGCGCTGGCTGAGGCGGGAGTCGCCGTGGAAGAGCTGCGCCCGCCGGGCATCGAACAGACTTACGAAATCTTCTTGAAGCTTTTCTCCGCCGACGGTGGCGCGGGGATCGAAGCGCTGCTCAAGGTGGCGGGGACCGAGCGCGTGCACCCCCTCATGCAGCGTGTGCTCGAAATCCAGCGGGCGAACGCCCTCTCGACCGCCGAATTCGGCGCACTCGTCGCGCGCCTGGACGCTTTCCGCAGCGCCCTGCTCGCCTTCATGGAAAGCTACGACGCCATTCTCTGTCCCGTCTGCGCGTTTCCAGGCATGGTGCATGGCTCGACTTACGACCGCCTCGAGGCGTTCAGTTACACGATGACCTATAACCTGACCGGCTGGCCCGGCGCGGTCGTGCGCGCGGGCGCCTTGCCGAGCGGCCTGCCCATCGGCGTGCAAATCGTGGCGCGCCCCTGGCGCGAGGACGTGGCGCTGGCCCTCGCGCAGTCCATCGAAAACGCCTTGGGCGGATACCAGCCGCCGGTTTTGTAGAGGCGGCTTCACGCGGCCACATGGCCAGCGCCTTCACGCCGCCACTTCATGCCGTCAGATGGCAACCTACCTAGCGAGGTAAACTCGCCGCTGCACAGGCCAAACGGACCCACCGCCGATCTGGAAGGATAGTTGTTGGACATCACAGAATGCGTTACCATCACAACGGTCATCGCCCCGACTTGCCGTCGGCGGTTTCCCCTTAGGCCGACCAGAGCCGCTTTTATCCAGGTCAGCCTAAACAGGACTTCGCCAAGCGAGAAGAAACGGAGACCGAAATGAAAGACATAGCAAAGTGCATTGAGAATCTGCGTGTTCAACTGGAGCGCCACCGCAAGGGGGGCCTCAAAGAGTACCCAACTCGGACGATGTTCATCGACCCACTTCTAGCTGCTCTAGGCTGGGACGTGCGCGACCCGGACGAGGTCGAACTCGAACATCCGACTGTAGATGGCAAATCCGTAGACTATGCGATGAAGGTCAACAGGAAGGTCGTCCTTCATCTCGAGGCCAAACAACTAGCGGACCCCCTGGACGACGTCAAGTCAATCACACAGGTCGTCGGTTATGCCGCCAACGATGGAATAGAATGGTGCGTGTTGACCAATGGCGTGCGATACAAGGTGTACAAAGCATCGGAAAAAGCGAGTGCCCCCGATAAGCTCCTGTTCGAAGTAAGCATCAATCCAAATGATGCTGATGGGTTGACAGTAGAGGAACTGGCTAGACAATTCAGTCGGTTATCCCGTGAGTCGCTAGCCAAGGGCCAACTAGACCAACTGGGAACCGAGATTTTCACGACCGGGAAAGTCCGGAAAGTACTTGATCGTCTATTTTCGGAGACGCCCCCTTCTTTGATCCGCCTGATTCGCAAGACAATGGGCGATGCTTCGGTGACACCTTCACAGGTTGAACAGGCACTGCGTCGTATATGGGCCGCCGGCAAGCCGACGCCCTCACCAACAGCAGGACCAACAGGCCCACAGAGAGACAAGAAAAGCGGTACTGACCGACGGTCAGCCGAATACACAGAAACCCACCATACAGAAGGCAAACCGAACGAGGTTGTCGAACTCTATCGGGGCCTCGACCGATTCTGCCAAGACCTAGTCCCCGGCCAAGTAACCCGCACCTACAAAGCCAAGTCCATAAATTGGTCCTTCGACGAAGTCATTTTCTGCTGTGCACACCTGCAACAGGGCGGGCTTCGGGTTTGGGTCAAAATCGACCCCAAGACTCTTGATGCGTCAGTTTCGTTTGCGAGAGATGTATCGAAAATCGGACACTGGGGCGTCGGCGATGTTGAACTTGCAGTTAACAGCCTGGATCGCCTTCGTGATGCAGAGGCGTTCGTCCGCAGGTCTTTTGAGAATGCGACCCGGAAGTAAGGTCAAGAGCAGGTAGCACACAGTTTCGCGTCTCAGGAACTTTGCGGCTATTCTGGTGGAAGGAACTGCCGAGGTCGAATAAGCTGAACTCGGCGCGACCCGTTCGTTGAGCAGGTGAAAACGCCATGAAAACCCCAACAAAAATCGCGCCCGAGGAATTTTTCGTGACGGCGCAGAGCTTTCTTGCTGCCCATTACTCGGTGGGCGAGGGAACTCCGGGGCTCATCTGCAGGCACTGCAAAAGCAGGATCAAGATGGAGCCCGTGGCGGTTCCACTCCACGAAGCTGACCCGAATCGATGTGTGGACACCGGCAGCGTGCAGTTCATGAGGATTCCCTATTGCCCGAAGTGTGAGCATACGCCGCGTCCGGAGGGTTGCCTACACGTTGCTTCGGACGCCGTGTTTTCCGAGTGGTGTAGCCTGCACAAAGAAGTGAGCCAGTTGATCCTCATCACGGACAGCCGGCGTGAAGGCAGGGAGGGCGGGATCTCCCGCCGGAAGATCGTCAGAGAGTATTTCGAAGGCGACGTCACCCCGGAAACCCATCATGCTTTCGCCCGACCCGACATCCACGAAGTCCTTACGGAATTCGGCTATTGGATCAACGAAGTCGACGGCGATTTCTCCACCTACGTCAAGCGGGGAGGGAAAGACTACGTCGAAACTCAACGATTGGACGGCAGTTGGCGCCACGTCATCCCCGGAAATGAGGAGACCGATGGGGTGGGAAGCGAGAGTTTGAAGAGAAACTTTCAGCGGGGGCAAAAATCATAACCCCGGCGGGAGGTGATAGGCAGGTAGAGTTGCGCGTCGCACAAAATCGGGTGCTCTTCTGATACAATAAGCCGTCGAAGCGGCCCCGATATGGGCTGGCCACTTCTCACTCTCACTACAACTGACTGGAGGTTTGCATGCCGCAGGAGAACTCGGTTTCCGTTTGCCGTTTGATCTTGGTCCCGGCGCTGATCACGCTGGGCATAACGATTCTGCGTCTGGTGGGTGAACTGCTGGGCTGGCCGAAACCCTTCTTCAACGCCGAGCCGGGCGGAGGAGCCGCGATCGTGGGGATTAGCTGGCTGCCCATCATCTTCGGGATCTATTTCGCGCTCAAGCTCGCGAGCGCCGGCGATCGCCCCGCGAGCCTGGGCAAAGCCGCCGGCTTCACGTTTCTCGGACTCGTGGTGTATGTTGGCGGCGGCGTTCTCTTCGGGATGTCGCTGACGGGCGGCTATGGCCTGCTGGCTGCGGGAGCTGCGTTGATCATCGCGGGAACCCTTATCCCGCTCGCCGGCTGGTCAAAACTCGTAAAGGTTCTGCTCGCCTATGGCTTCGCGGCGCGCATTCCCGTCGCGGTGCTCATGATTTTCGCCATTCACGGCACTTGGGGCACGCATTACGACGGTGCGCCGCCGAACTTCCCGGAGATGGCCTGGCTGTCCAGATGGTTCCTGATCGGGTTCATCCCCCAAATGACGCTTTGGATAGGATTCACGGTGATTATCGGGTCGCTGTTCGGGCTCGCGGCAGTCGCCATCGCCCGACGGGGCAAAGCGCCGGCACCTGCCACTTCCTAAACGCGCACGCGACCATCGCCGAGGGTACCTTCGCCTTCTCGGAGATCTGGCGACAAAGGGTTGGCGGCGGTCCAGCGCCTGAGGAGGGCGCTACGAAGTTGCATCGAAGCTGGCGAGCGCAGAGGCTTCGCTGGGGTGCAGATTGAGGACCTCGTGCATGCGGGTCGTCTCCAGAGTGTGAATGACCCGGGGCAAGGCGGCGAAATACCGGCACTGCCCGCCCGCCGCCTCGACGGAAGTTCGTGCGCCCAGCATGGCTCCGATGCCGGAACTGTCCACAAAGGACACACTGGCGAGGTTAATTGCCACGGCCTTGGTCCCCGCCTCGAGCACTTCGCCAATCTTTTCGCGGAATGCCGAGACCGGATCACCCAGGACGAGATTCCCGGACAGGTCGAGGATGGCAACATCGTTCTCTTTGCGAACGGTGATGATCACGACGCCCTCACTTTCCCAGCCCGCGTCAAAGCCCGCAAGATTACGAGAGAAGTAACCCGAAGGTATCGCAAACCGCGGCGGAAATCAAGCAAGTATCGGGCGCGTACGCTGTCCGTCCCCACGTTGCAATGCCGGTAGTTGTCGGCCGTTTCGAAGGGCAAACGCGCGACTGCCGTCACGGCAGGCCGGGCGGGGCGCGCCGATGCTCCACCCGCGCAGCTCGTCTCACCTGCCCCGGTCATCACGATTCCCAGGTCACCTTGAAACCCGCCAGGGCGCTTACCGTCTCCACGGCCCGCTTGTGGTCGCCGTAGAACGTGACGCGGTGCCATCCCCAGCGGTCCCACTCGCCGAGCAGTTTATCAACGTCGCGAACCCTGGCGGCGAGTTTGGTGCGGCAAGCCTTGTCTTCGTCGATGTTCTCGACTGTCTTGGCCTGGTGGATGACCACCTCTCTGCTCATCGGGTTGAACTTGAGCGTGGTTACGATCTCGCCGAGGGGCATCAGCGAGCGGATCGCCGCGCCCTTGCGATCCTCCGAGTGGCTGCGGATGTCGTAGGGATTCGCCCGCCCCGCCGGCCCGAAGACTCTGTTCGGCGCCACGCAGTGCGCGTAAATGATGCGATTGAGCGACGTGTCGATGACGGGGTCGGAGATGTATCCCGGCCGGCCCACGAGATAACCCATCAGCAGCATGGTCGTGGTGGATTCCAGGTCAGCCTCGCAGGCGCCGACCAGACCGTCGTTATTCAACTGGAAGAAGCCCAGGCAGGGATAGGCCGGCAGCTTGCCGCCGTAGAAGAGCGTCAGGCAGTCGACGGTGATGGCCTGCGCGCGATGCTGCTTCATCAGGTCGCTCATGCCCACATAGATGAGCGCCGACTTCTCCACTTCTTCGCGGGTGGGCTCCACCACCTCGCGCGCTTCGCGCAGCCATTTTTCCGCGTATTCCTTGGCCCGAGCGCGGTCCGCCTGGCGATAAGCCGCGTTGATTTCCTCCGCACTCGTCTTGCGCACCTTGGTCCCGAACGCCTGTTCGATGGCGCGCGCGTGCTCATCCGGCGAGCCTTCGATCACGTCGAGGATGACCGAAGCGCGCATCTTCTTCAGCGCCTCGAAAGCCTTGACCGCTTCGGCCACATCTTCAAAGCGCGATGAAGATACTCCCGCCACCTTCAACCCTTTGCGGCGAGCCGCCGCATATTGGATGAGGAATTCGCCGGTGCCCGCGTAAGCGTCGTCCACCAGAAGGGTCGGATGGCCGGAGTTGGCGAAGACTTCCGCCGCGCCCGACCAGATGCCCACCAAATAGACGAGATATCCGTCCATTGGCCCATCGCTCGCCAGGAGCTTCCGGGCTTCCTCTGCGCTCTCGACGGTGGCAGGCAGGAACTCCACGTTCGGACAAGATTCGTGCAGGCGCACCGTCAGCTCGCGCTTGCGTCCTTCGTAGTCGTAGCCTTGATAGGGCCAGGTTTCTTGCTTCGGCGAGATGTGAGTGAAAACCAGCCGAATGCGGGGCTTTTCATCGCTGGCAGCGGGCAGGCCCACGCCAACGGCTGTAGCGGCGGCCGGAGCGTGCCCTGACGAAGCAAGGGACCGAGGGTCTGCCGCCCCCATTGCCGGCGCGCAGGCCACACACCCCGCGCAGCCAGCCAGAAAATCGCGGCGAGTGACCGCGGGTAAGAATGATGCTTTCGGTGATGCTTGACGACGCATGGTTTAGTCCTTCCTGCCGGAAGAGTTTTCGGCGCGAAGTCGATGATGGCTAGTCGTGACTACCGCCGGCGAGGGACAGGGGAGGAGCGTCGAACGTTCAGGAAAAACACCGGTGCTATTGTTGACCCGTTGCGGGCAGGAAGCAAGAGCCAAAAGGTCCCTGCCGCAGCGACCATCGCTAAGGTGCGAATGCCTAAGGCCGCGCGCGAACCGCCCAATGAGGGCGCCCGTCAGTTGACGGACGATGCGCCCCCCATTCAGCACGGGCCCGGCTGCTAGTGCCGCAGACCCACTTCCTGGACCTGCGGCTCTTGGGGGGAAAGAACTGAGGGGTTGCGAGTCAAGCTCGCGCCAGCAGGCTCGGGACAGGGTGCCCTCACGGGTCGGGGATGGGTGAGTGATTCAGCCCACCCACAGCTGTCAATCTGAGTCCATCGGCCGGCCGAAAGCGTCCCCGCATATGACAACGCAAAGGCGAGACCCTTCGCTGCACTAACGGTGACCCTGCGGATGCAGGACACAGCGAGCAATCTTTTCGCACGCAGCAAACCCCATGGGGAGGAACCCTCACCTATCGAGGAGCTCGAGGATTTCTGGTCGCTTTTTTCCGACGGCCACCTCAATGGGATCCAAGCCCGTAGGGATGCACGAGTAGGCTTCCTTTCCGTTTACCGTCCATTTCTATGGAGAAACAGAGAGACAGAAGACCGCTGCCAAGTCTAACAAGACCGGGAGCGAAGCGTCAAAAAGCCAGCATAAACATTGGGTGAGAACGCTAAAACGGGATTTGGTAGCGCTACCGGGAATCGAACCCGGGTTTTCAGATTGAGAATCTGACGTCCTAACCCCTAGACGATAGCGCCGTGGAGGGTCATTAACCTTTCTAGCATTCCGCACGCGGAACTGTCAAGGAGCGGAGGGAGGGCGTCAGGAGTCACAAGTTTTCCGTCCTTCGTAATATGTCCTTTGTAATTCCGGGATCGGCAACAATTGAGATGCTCAGGCGGATCGATTCTAGACTCTGAATCCCAGTTTCTGGACGGCTTCCTTATTCGTTTGGGCGCTGGCGTCAGCCCCACCCGGCCCGCGCTTGTAGCCATCCAACTCCACGATGACCCACCCGGTAAATGCGGTATCCCGAAAAGCTTGAATTATGGACGGGAAATTCACCGCCCCCGTACCGATCTCGCAAAAGACGTATCTCTCGCGTCGCACGGAGTCGCGGCTTTTGGCAGCGCGCTCCGCGGCGTCGCGGCGCACATCCTTGAGGTGCAGAAAGATCAGCCGGTCGTGGTAAGTGCGAACGACCTCGGCTGGGTCGGCGCCACCCAGCGTCAGGTGGCCGACATCCGCGATGAGCTTGACGTAGCGCGGGTCGGTGGCCTCCAGTACCCGCGCCAATCCTTCGCGCGTCTCGCCGATCGTTCCGAAGTGGGGGTGATAGCCGAGCGTGAGGCCGTGGTCCCGGGCGATTTTCCCCATATCCGTCATTCGCGCGCCGAGCTGTTGGATCGTCTCCGCCGAGTAGCGCTTCCTCGGCTTCCCGCCGTCGGTCACCTGGAGATAGAAGCCGCCGAGGCGCTGGAAAAACGCAGCATAGGCGCGAAGCTCACCGGTTTCATCCCGGGGCTTCTCCGGATCGAGGACCACATTCGAACAGGATAAGGCTGCCGGCTGAAGCTTCAGCGCGCGCAGACGGTCACGCAACGTTTCAACTCGTGAACCCCGATAGGCCTCGCGGACCCAGCCGAGCATCTGCACGCCCTTGAATCCCAGCCCGGAGATGGTTTCGAGCGCCTGCTCGAACATGCTCTCCGGCCAGGAAATGGTGGCGTAGCCCACCGGATTGGGAAGTGGATTAACAGGACTCTTGCCCGGCGAGCCGTGCAATCCCCCCGCGACCGCGAGGGCGCCGAGCTGCTTCAGGAAATTGCGCCGGCCTGGACAATGCCTGTGCATGGTGCGTGACGAACTAGCAGGAGTTTGCGGCAGAGTCCGCCATGTGTCAACCGGGATTCGGCGGGAAACGGGTTCGAGCGGCTCAAAACTTGGTCAGCGATGAGAAACTGAAGTCACGCACCTTCATGGCGGGGACGACCATCTCAAACGATTCCTCGCCGGCGGTGCGCTGCGCGGGTCCCATCATCTCCACGTTCGAGAGCATCTCGATCACGCTCTGATTGAAGCGGAAATTCCTTACGCCGTGGCGGACCTGTCCGTCCTCGATCCAAAAGGTTCCGTCCCGCGTCATGCCGGTGAGAATCTTCTGGAACGGGTCAACTTCGCGGATGTACCAAAGCCGGGTCACGAGCAGGCCGCGATCCGTGGAACTCACCATCTCCTCGATGCTCGCCCTCCCGCCGTCCATCACGATATTCATCGGCGCTTCGCCGTACTCGTTGGGAAGCGGGAAACCATGGCCGGTGGGCTCCGTCGCCATCTTCTTTGCGGTCTGCCGCGCGTAGACAACGGTCTTCACAACGCCGTTCTCGACCAAGGTCACCCGCTGCCGGGGCATGCCCTCGCCGTCAAAGGGCGCGCCAGCCTGGAGCGGATGATAGACGTCATCGCGCACGTTGATGTTGTCGCCAAAGAGCTTCTGACCCAGCCGGCCCGTGAGACAGCTCCGCTGCTCGTGGATCGCCAGGCCGCCGAAGTCGAAGAAGAGGAACCCCAGCAGGTCCAGCACCGCCGCGGGCTCGAGGATGACGCGGTACTTACCCGGGGCGATCTCGCGCGGCTCGCGGCTCCCGAGCGCCTTTTGGGCGGCACGATCGGCAAGGACTTCCGGCTCGAGCGTTCCAGAGTTCGGCGATGTGTTCTTTGCCCAACCCGAACTCGTGTCGCCGAGCATCGTCACCGAGAACTCGGAAACGGTTTCTTCATGGAAAGCGCTCAGCCCGCGGGAATTGAAGAGGCCGGTCGCCGTCGCCCCGCTCGAAAAAACCCCGGCGGCGGTCAGACCGTCCTTTTCCGCCCGCTCGATCACCATGTGGACAGTCTGCGCGCGGGCTTGCGGGTTGAGCTCCGCCGTCTCCCCGTAGAAGCGATCCACGGAGCGGAAAGTCTGCGCACCGGGCATGGACAGCAGCTCCGGGTCGGGCGGCTGCAAGCGCGCCAGCCCCATCGCCGCTTCGCAAACCTGGCGAATCGACACTTCATCGGTCTTGTTGGTGCTGGCGCGCGCCGTCCGCTGGCCCACCACGGTGCGCACGGAAACGCTCAGGCCTTCTTCCGCCACGTTCTGATGGATGATGTTGTTGGCAAAGCGCGTGAGCGAATAGGTCGTTGCGCCGATGATGGCTTCGGTCTCATCCGCCGTTGAGTACTTGAGGACTTTACTGAAGATCTGTTCCGCGCGTTGGCGAGTTAAGGTCATTGTGCGATGGATTCATTGAATCATCGATTCAATGAGAAAAAGTCCGCTCCTCCAATGGCTCAATGGCCAAATGATTCAATCTCCGTACGCGACGCCGACCTGCACCTTGCGGAAGCGCGCCGGCGAGGCGCCGTGCCCGGTGCCCATGGTCTGCATGGGCTGGCCTTTGCCGCAGTTGGGCGTTCCCCAAAGCACCCACTCCTGTGGCCCGCAGACCGCGTCGCAGGAATTCCAGAACTCCGTCGTGATGCCCGCGTAGGTCGGGTTCTTCAGCATGCGGCCGCGCTTGCCGTTCTTGATCTCCCAGCCGATTTCCGTCCCGAACTGGAAGTTGTACCGGCGGTCGTCGATCGACCAGCTCCGGTTCGTCTCAAAGTAGATGCCGTCGTCGGTGGAAGTGATCAAATCTTCGAGCGTGCCCGCAGTGCCCGGCAAGATGCTCACGTTGGTCATGCGGATGAGCGGAATGCGGTTCCAGCCCTCGGCGCGCATCGTGCCGCTCGACCGCGGGAGACCGATCTGCGCGGCGGTTTCGCGCGAGGAGAGATAGCCCACGAACTGCCCTTCACGGATGATGGGCGTGGCCTGCGCGGGCACGCCCTCATCATCGTAAGCGAACGTGCCGAGCCCCGGCCCGTGCGCCGGAGTGGCGTCGGCGACGACGTTCACGATGTTGGCCCCATATTTCAGCGTGTTGAGCTTCTCGAGCGTCAGGAAGCTGAGCCCCGCGAAGTTCGCTTCGGTCCCCAGCACGCGGTCGAGTTCGATGGGATGCCCAACGGATTCGTGAATCTGCAGGCCGAGCTGCGAGCTGCCCAGAATAATGTCGCGCACACCCGACGGGCACTGGTCCGCCTGGTGCAGCGCCACGGCCTCTTCGGCGATGCGCGGCGCGTGGCCGAGCAGATCAAGTTCCTCGACCAGCTCGTAACCCTTGGTCTGGTATTGCCCGCCGAACGAGTTGGGGTACGAGCGGCGCTGGATTTCGTTGTCCTTGAACGATGTGGCCACGTAGCCTGCGCCGGTCTGCGTCTTGAGTTGATAAATCTCGGAGCCCAGGCTGGAGACGAACAACTGCTCGATCCGCCGGAAGTCCATCGCCCCCTCGGCGAGTGTCACGCCTTGCACTCTGCGCAGTTCGGCGTCCACTTTGAGCATGAGGTCGAGGCAGCCGACGACCGGAACGGAGAAGGGATCGATGCGGCAAGGGGCGCTCCATCGGTCCACGATTTGTTTTTCCGGCGCTAGTTCC
>JAIQGB010000101.1 GCA_020072905.1 Terriglobia bacterium
ATGACTTCTCTTTCTATTCCTCCCAGGATGTTCAGCTTGGCCAGGCGGGAACGCCCAAAGCTCCGGCCTCAGATATCGCAAATTCACCTGCGTCGTGTGGGCTCGGTCGCTCGCCCCGGCTATAGGCCGCGGAGCGAGGCGAATGGGGAACCTTCCTCCGGCGGCGGGCAGCCGCATACTTCGCGGTTCCGGTTCGCCCCACAGGTGGGGCAGAGTCCCAGGCATTCCGACCGGCATATGACCTTCATGGGCAGAGAGAGGATGACCTGCTCGGTCAATACGTCGGCCAAAGCGATCCCTTCCCCGTGATAAAAGCCAACTTCGAGCTCGTCTTCGGGAATCTTGATTTCTTCCTCGCGGGCGATAGTCTTGACCGGTCTGTAAACCAGATCGAAATCGCGCGCCACGGGAATCTCTACCGTCCCCAGACAGCGATCACAGGTCCCTTCGAGACAGGTCTCCAGGCGACCCTGGATGCGGATATCTGCGCCCACCAACTCCGCCACCGCGTTGACGGTCAGCGGGCTGACCTGCCGGAACTCCGCCCCGCGATAGTCCAGAGCGCCCGGAGCATAGGTCTTCGAGACCACGATCCGGTGGAGTTCCAGTTCTTGCAGGCTAATCAGCACCGTGGCCTCATCGACCCGAATCCCCTATTATAACCCCGGTTGGCTGAAAGTCAAGAAAGCGGGCAGTTGCAATGACTTGCAGGGCTCGAACCAACCGGTCGGCGTGCCCGCCACGGCATTCGTAACCAGCCTTTGTCGCGCGCGTCTCGCCTACTAGTCTTGGCTCCCCCCAAGCGCGGAGGTCTCACCGAAGCCTTCGGGAATGCCGATAGTTGTAGCGATATGGACGGTCGGGAAAGACGGCAAACCGAACGCGTTATGCTCGCCATTCCCGTCCGCGTACTGGCCTTCGGTGCGACCGGCGGCGACTTTAGCGAAGACACCTTCACGGTTCAGATCAACCAGGCTGGGGCGCGCATCGCCCTCAAACATCGGGTGGCGCCGGGCGATGATTTGCGCATCATCAATCTCGAGAATCTGGCCGAGGCCGACTTCCACGTCGTCGGTCCCACCCGACTGGACCGCGGCCAAGCGGCGGAGTGGGGCGTCGAGTGTCTGGAGCCAAGCCGTAACATCTGGGGAATCGACTTCCCGGCTCCCATTGCCGCCGAGAACTCGCAGGCCGGAGCTCTAATCGTGTGTCAGGGCTGCAGAAAAGAAGTGCTTTCGGTTCTCTCGCTGATGGAGGTCGAGATGCTGGACGCAACCGGTTGCTTGTACCGGCTCTGCGACCAGTGCGGAGAGCTCTCTGCCTGGGTCTACGCCGACGTCACCCGGCACCCACAGAACCCGACGCCTGCCGCCGAACCCGCGCCCCCGCCCGAGCCCCAGCCAGCTTACGAGCCCGGAGGCATCGAACGCCGGGCGCACAGACGCCTCCCCATCAAGCTGCCGGTGATGGTCCGAAACCACAAAGGCGACCAGGAAACCTCCAAAACCGAAAACGTCTCCAAGGGCGGTTTCGCAGTGTGCCTGGGCCTGATGCTGGTGGTGGGCGAGATCGTCCGTGTCGTGTGCCCTTACACCGAAGACGCCCACAACATGGAGCAAAAGGCTGAGGTCCGCCGCCGCGCCAACTTTACTCCCGGCGAAAGATGGCTCTACGGCATGCGTTACGTGCGCTGAATCGCCACTCAAAAGCCCCCGGCGCCTGCCTTGCTCTCCCCCCAGCAAGCCCGCCAACCCCTTCTCCCGCTTCTCTCTCACGCAGCTTAACCGCCCAGGGGGGGATACGATGTACCAAGGCAGTTCCATCAGCAACACGCCCTTGACAAATCCCATGGGCGGCTGTAATGTTGGCTTCTTGCATATGCGACGCGCGCTGGCACATCATCATCACCACCATTCGTCTCCGGTGACGTGTCAGTAGCCGTCGGCTTGAGTCGCAACCAGAGTTGAGAAGCAAAGATGGCCCGCTGACACGAAAGTGCAGCGGGTTTTTTCGTTTTGGGCCCTGCAGCGCCGCACTTCAGGGCGGCATCGCCGCGGCATGGGGAGGGGAGAGGAAATGGATCTCAAATACGGCGACGGCCTGATTCCGGCTGTGATTCAGGACCATCACAGCGGCAAAGTGCTGATGCTCGGCTACATGAACGACGAAGCCTACCGGACGACCCTGAAGTCGGGGTACGTGACGTTCTTCAGCCGCAGCCGGCAGAAACTCTGGACCAAGGGGGAAACCTCCGGGTTTCGCCTGAAGGTGCGCGAAATCCGCGTGGACTGCGACCAGGACGCGCTGCTCATCCAGGCCCATCTGACCGGCCCGGGGTGCTGCCACATGGGGTACAAATCCTGCTTCTTCCGGAAACTCACCGCGGAAGGAGAAGAGATCATCCTCGAGCGCGAGTTCGATCCCACCGAAGTCTACGGTAGCGCTGAACAGGAGAGCCAGACATGAAGTTGAAGTTGGGATTGCCCAAGGGGAGTCTTCAGGACGCCACGCTCGAACTCTTTCGTCGCGCCGGATACGAAATCACCGTGAATCCGCGTTCCTACTTCCCCGTTATCGACGACGACGAAGTCGAGTGCATGCTGATCCGCGCGCAGGAAATGGCGCGTTACGTCGAGGACGGCATCCTCGACGCCGGGCTGACCGGCAAGGACTGGATCCTCGAAAATGACGCGAGCGTGGTCGAGGTCGCGGACCTCGTCTATGCCAAGCAGACGTTTGGCAAAGTCCGCTGGGTGCTGGCGGTGCCGGAAAAGTCCCCCTTCCGGGGCGTGAAGGACCTGGGCGGGAAGATCATCGCCACCGAACTCGTCAAGGTTACGGAACGCTATCTCGCCGCGAACGGCGTGAAGGCGAAGGTGGAGTTTTCCTGGGGCGCGACGGAGGTCAAGCCGCCCGTGCTCGCTGACGCCATTGTCGAAGTCACGGAGACCGGCTCGTCGCTGCGCGCTAATGGCCTGCGCATTGTCGAGACGGTGCTCGAATCGAACACCAAGTTGATTGCCAACCACGCCGCCTGGGCTGATGCCTGGAAACGCGGCAAGATGGAGACCGTCGTCATGCTGCTCAAGGGGGCGATCGAAGCGTCGGGGAAGGTGGGCCTGATGCTCAACGTTCACCGCGCGGACCTGGAAAACGTTCTCGCCGTGCTCCCGGCACTGAAGCGGCCTACCATCTCGAACCTCAGCGACCCGGACTGGCTGGCCGTCAATACCATTATCGAGGAGAAGACGGTGCGCGAAATCATCCCGCGCCTGAAAGCCGCCAACGCGCAGGGAATCGTCGAATATCCTCTGAATAAGATTGTGATTTGAATAGTGAATTGTGAATAGTGAATGGTGAATGGTGAAGCCTGGAACCTGAAGGTGGGTCGTGACCCGGCGCGATTTTCGCAATTCACAATTCACTATTCACCATTCTTTGAAACATGCTGCGAATCATTCGAAGCCAGGACAAGGCGGCGCTGACGCGACTCGAGCAGGCTCGCCGGACGAGCTTGGCGGACGCGGAGCGCGTTGCCGCGACGATTCTCGCTGACGTGCGGCGCCGGGGCGACCGCGCGCTCGTCCGCTACGCCCGCAAGCTGGACGGACTCGATTTGCGCAAGACGGGCTTTGAGGTGAGCCGCAACGAGATCGAGGCAGCTTATCGAAAGGTTCCCCGTGGTTTCGTCGCGGCGCTGCGAGTTGCGGCCCGCAACATCCGCGCCTCTGCGCGCCGCCAGTTGCCGCGGGCCTGGCGGATCTCAAACGGCGCGGGCGTGCGCGTGGGTCAAATCCTTCGGCCGCTCGAACGCGTGGCGTGCTACGTCCCCGGCGGTCGTTTCCCGTTGCCCTCGACCGTCTTGATGAGCGTGATTCCGGCGCAGGTAGCGGGCGTCAAAGAAATCGTCATCACTTCCCCGCGGGCCGCGCCTGCGGTGCTGGTGGCCGCCGATGTTCTTGGCGTCCGGCGAGTCTTCCGGTTGGGAGGCGCGCAGGCGATTGCGGCTTTCGCCTACGGCACGAAGAGCGTGCCGCGCGCCGACAAGATCGTCGGGCCCGGAAACCGTTTTGTGGCAGCGGCGAAGAAGCTGGTGGCCGGTGAATGCGGGATTGATTTCGTGGCCGGGCCTTCGGAATTGGTGGTGGTGGGATCGCACGGCAAAGCCCGCTGGATCGCCGCCGACCTCGTCGCTCAGGCGGAGCACGATCCGGACGCCGTGGCCATTCTCGTAACGTCTTCGCGATCGCTCGCGCTGCGGGTCCAGCAGGCCGCGGAGCGGATTCTAACCGAGCTTCGTCTTCCCGTGGCGGCGAGGTCATTGGCGGGGCAGGGCGCGATCATCGTGACGCGTGATTTGAACGAGGCCGCCGATATCGCCAACCGGCTCGCTCCCGAGCACCTGACGCTGCTCGATGACGCCGCCACGCTGCTCGACCGCATCGAGTCCGCGGGCTCGATATTCCTGGGTAGGTACAGTTCGGTGGCCGCTGGTGATTACGCTTCCGGCAGCAATCACATTCTGCCCACCGGTGGCGCGGCACGGTTGCGCGGCGGCTTGAGCGCTGCGGACTTCGTTAAGGCGATTTCCGTGCAGCAGCTCAGCCGCGTGGGACTCGGGCGACTGCGGCGCACGATTGCCACACTGGCGAACACGGAAGGTCTGAAAGCGCACGCACACTCGGTGAATATCCGGTTCGAGCTGTAGTTGACGGTCACGTGCCGCCGGCAGAGACAAGCGGTTACTACCTATGCTTCGACCTCGCAAATCCTACGCACGCCTGAACAAATACCGTCCGCCCCTGGAAGGCCGTGGGGGCAAATTGCGCCTCGACTTCAACGAAAACACGGTGGGCTGCGCGCCCGCCGTCGTGCGCGCCCTGCGTCGGGCCTTGAGCGCCGACCGGCTTTCCTGCTACCCCGAATACGCAGAAGGCCGCAAGAAGCTCGCGGGCTTTTTTGGCGTGAAGCCCGAGGAGCTCGTGCTCACGAACGGCACCGATGACGCCATCAAGGTCATTTGCGAAACCTTCGTCGAGCCCGGCGATGTGCTGCTCGTCCCGGCGCCGACCTTTCCGGTCTACCAATTTTTCCACGAAGTTGCGGACGGGCGCGTTGAGCGCGTGTACTACGACGAAAACTTCGGCCTCCCCCTGCGCGAAGTTTTGAAGACGCTCGCCAAAGGAGTCCGCTGGGTCGCCTTCGCCAACCCGAACAACCCGACGGGAACGGTCATCCCCAAGAACGACCTGCGCGTCATGCTCGAATCGGCCCCGCAAACGGCTTTCGTCGTGGACGAAGCTTACTACGAGTTCTCCGGTGAGACCGTGCTGCCCTGGATTCGCAAGTATCCGAACCTGATCGTGACGCGGACCTTCTCCAAAGCTTTCGGCCTCGCGGCGCTGCGGCTGGGCTGTATCCTCACCAACGCGCAGACCGCCGACGACATGCGCCGCGGGCAGAATCCGTTCCCTGTGAATAGCCTCGCCCTGGTCGGGGCGCAGGCGGCGATCCAACATATGTCTTACGCGCGACACTACGCCGCCGAAGTCTGCGCCAATCGCGCCAAGCTTGTCGAATGGCTCGAGGCGCAGGAGATTCCTTATGTGCCGAGCAAAGCCAACTTTGTTCTGACGCAACTGGGCCCGCACGCACCGGAAATCGGCAGGCGGCTTCGAGCGAAGGGCATCCTGGTGCGCGACTGGAATTACGATCCGCGCCTGCGCGGCTTCCTGCGCTTCACCCTCGGCTCCACGGCGCAAACCCGGCGTTTGATGAGGGAACTCAGCCGGATGCGCAAGCTGATCGAATCGCGCGACGGCCGCAAGGACTGGAGCAAATTCGCGAAATTCTCCGCGACAGGATGGGTTTCATGAAAGCGCGTACCGCCAGCTTGCACCGCAAGACGGCTGAGACCGACATCCGCGCGCGGCTCAATCTCGACGGTCGAGGTCGCTACGCGATTTCAACCGGCATCCGGTTTCTCGATCACATGTTGGAGCTTTTCACCCGTCACGGCGGCTTCGATTTGGAGGTCGAAGCGCGCGGCGATCTCGATGTGGATCAGCACCACACCGTCGAGGATATCGGCCTCGTGCTCGGGCAGGCGGTCAGGCAGGCGCTGGGCTCAAAGAAAGGCATCAACCGCGCCGGATACTTCGTGATGCCCATGGACGAGACCCTCGCCGTTGCCGCCATCGACCTGAGCGGCCGGCCGTACTTGGTAATGAAGGCGCGGGTCAAGTCCCGGCGAGTTGGGGATCTGCAGACGGAGTTGCTGGAGGATTTCTTCCACGGCTTCGCCACCAACGCCGCTGCCAACGTGCACTTGAAGGTCGCCTACGGCCGCTCCAGCCACCACGCGGTGGAGGCGCTCTTCAAAGCCTTCGCCCGTGCTTTACGCTACGCCTGCTCGCGCGATGCGCGGCTGAAGAGGCAACTTCCCTCCACGAAGGGGCTGCTGTGATTGCCCTGCTCGATTACGGCGCCGGCAACGTCGGCTCGGTCCTTAAGGCCGTGCGATACCTCGGCTTCCCGGCACAACCCGTCAGCTCGCCGGAGCTGCTGGCGGGCGCGGAAAAGATCATCCTCCCGGGCCAGGGCCACTTCGGCGCGATGATGAAGGCACTGGCCGAGCGCCGTTTGCTCGTCACGCTGCGCAAGAAGATCGCAGCGGGCACACCGTATCTCGGCATCTGCCTGGGCCTCCAGGCGCTCTACGAGTCGAGCGAGGAGGCGCCGGGCATCGCGGGCCTCGGGCTGCTGCGCGGAAAAGTGAGGCGCTTTCAGACCCTTCCCAAGGTGCCGCAGGTGGGTTGGAACCAATTGCAGCTTCGTGCGCACGGCGGTTTATTCAAGGACGTCGCCGAGGGCAGCTTCGTGTATTACTGCCACTCCTATTATGGCCCGGTGATACCGGAGTCAGTTGCTGTCACCGAGTACGGCGAAACCTACGCGGCGGGCGTTGAGAAAGGCAACGTCTGGGCCGTGCAGTTCCATCCCGAGAAGTCGGGCGAGGTCGGATTGAGGGCTCTTCGGAATTTCTTGGAGATATGAGAGACGTCTGTTGTCTGCTGCAAACGGCCCCTCTTGTTCTGTTTCTGCAACTGGCAACTGACAACTGACCACTGACCACTGGCCACTGACAATGTTCGCCAAACGCATCATTCCGTGCCTTGACTGCAAGGACGGCCGCGTTGTGAAGGGTATCCAGTTTGTGAACCTGCGCGATGCGGGCGATCCGGGCGAGCTGGCCGAGGTTTACAACCGCGAAGGCGCGGACGAGCTGGTGATGCTCGATATCTCCGCCTCGCGCGAGGGCCGGGCCACGCTTATGGATACCGTCACTCGCGTGGCGCGCAAGCTCTTCATCCCGCTCACGGTGGGCGGGGGCGTGCGTACGCTCGAGGACGCGCGCTGGCTGCTCGGCGCCGGCTCTGACAAGGTGGCGATCAATACCGCCGCGGTCGAGACGCCGGAGCTCATCACCGAACTCGCCGAGCGCTTTGGAAGCCAGGCCGTCGTCGTGGCGATTGATGCAAGGCGGATTGAAAAAACGGAAACTGGAAACTCGAAATTGGAAACTCGAAATTCGAAAATGGAAACTCGCCACTCGGTGCGGGATGATGTGCCAGTTCCCAATTTTCAATTTCCAGTTTCTGGTGCCGCCTCGGCGGAGGCTGCGGCCACGAGGTGGACGGTGTTGACTTACGGCGGTACGCGCCCCACGGGGCTCGAGGCGGTCGAATGGGCTCAGCGCGTGGGGAAACTCGGCGCGGGGGAAATCCTGCTGACTTCAATGGACGCGGACGGCACGCAGGCGGGCTTCGATTGCGAGCTGACGGCCACCATCTCGCGCGCCGTGCATATCCCCGTCATCGCCTCGGGCGGCGCGGGCGGTCCGGAGCATTTTGCCGAGGTCTTCCTGCGCGGCGCGGCGGACGCGGCGCTCGCTGCCTCGATCTTTCATTTCGAGACGCACACGATTCGCGGCCTGAAGGAATATCTGCGGGAGCGGGGCGTTCCAGTGAGGATCTAGGATTTGGGATCAAGGATTAAGCGCCAGAGATTGAGGATCTAGGATCAAGGACCCGGATTCCAGCCCCGCACGGGTTCTTTCCCTTAATCCTGAATCCTTGATCCTTGATCCTGAGCTTCGATTTCCATGGTAATTCCCTGCATCGACCTGATGGGCGGCAAAGTCGTCCAGCTTGTCCAGGGGCGGGAGAAGAAGCTCGAACTGCCCGACCCGCTGGCGGTGCTCGCAAAGTTCGCGGACTACCCGGAAGTCCAGGTGATTGATCTGGACGCTGCCATGGGTGGCCCAGAAGGCGCCACGAACGCGGAGATCGTCCGCGAATTGTGCGCGCGCAAATCCTGCCGCGCGGGCGGTGGAATCCGCACCGTCGAGCGTGCTCAGCAAGTCGTGGCGGATGGCGCACGCAAGGTGATTGTGGGCAGCTCGGCCTTTACGGTCCAGGGAATTCATCGCAAATTCTTGCGCGCGCTTGTTGTTGCCGTTCCGCGTGAGAAGATCATGATCGCCGTCGATTCGCTGGGCGACCGCGTGGCGATTCACGGCTGGCGCGAGACGCTGGACCTGCGCGCGACGGAGGCCCTTCCGCAGCTTGAGCCTTACTGCTCGGAATTTCTCTGCACTTACATTGACGCGGAAGGGAAGCTCCAGGGAACGAACATGGAGTGGTTCCGCAAGCTGCGCGCGGCGACGAGTTTGCCCATCACCGCCGCGGGCGGCATCACCACCGACGAGGAGATTCACGCTCTCGACGCGCTCGGCATGCACGCCGCACTTGGGATGGCGATTTATCGCAAGGTCTTCCCGGAGCTCTTCGCTAGCTGAGCGCGCTGAACAATCTCGCCTCAGGGAATTTGACAGCCTTGGGGCGCTGGTTTAGATTGGCCGTTAATCGCTTTACTGCGCAGTGGGCGACGCCCCTCACCCGTCCCGCTTTGCGGGACACCCTCTCCCGGAGGGAGAGGGCTGGGAGTGGGAAAACGATGAAGCGAGCAGTCGTGAGAAAAAACTGATGTTGGATCTCAGCTTTGTTCGCGAAAACCTGGAGCTGGTCAAGCAGAAGATGCGCGAGCGCGGGATGGGAGACTCGCTCGCCAACTTCGAGGAACTCGACCGCGAACGGCGCAAAGCCCTGGTGGAAGCCGAAAGCGGCAAGGCGCGGCGCAACAAGGTTTCCGACGAAATCGCGGCGCTGAAAAAGCAGGGACAAGACGCCTCCGTGCTGATCGCCGAGATGCGTGGGTTGGGCGAGAGAATCAAGGACCTCGACGAGCAGGCCAAGAGCCTCGACGAGCGCTTGCGCGAGTTGCTCAAGAACATCCCCAACGTTCCGCACGCGAGCGTACCGGTCGGCCGCGGCGCGGAAGACAACCAGGAAGTGCGCCGCTGGGGCGAGCCGCGCCAGTTCGACTTCGAGCCCAAGGCGCATTGGGACCTGGGGCCACAACTCGGCATTTTGGATTTCGAGCGCGCGGCGAAAATCTCCGGCGCGCGCTTCGCCGTGTATAGCGGGATCGGGGCGCGACTCGAGCGTGCGCTGGCGAATTTCATGCTGGACGTCCACACACGCGAGCACGGCTACACGGAAGTCCTGCCACCCTTCATCGTCAATTCTGCGAGTTTGTATGGTACCGGCAATTTACCCAAATTCGCGGAAGACCTCTTCAAGCTCGAAGGCACCGACTATTGGTTGATCCCCACCGCAGAAGTTCCGGTGACGAACCTTTACCGCGATGAAGTGCTGGAAGCCGAGCGGCTTCCCGTCAAGCTCTGCGCTTGGACGGCGTGCTTCCGCAGCGAAGCGGGCTCCTACGGCAAGGACACACGCGGCATCATTCGCCAGCACCAGTTTCAGAAAGTCGAGCTGGTCAAGTTTGCGCTACCCGAGAATTCCTACGACGAACTCGAATCGCTCACGCACGACGCGGAAGTGATTCTCCAGCGCCTTGGGCTGCCGTATCGCGTTGTGACGCTATGCACTGCCGACTTGGGTTTCAGCGCCGCGAAGACCTATGACCTGGAAGTCTGGCTGCCCTCGGGCGGCGAGTACAAAGAGATTTCCTCCTGCACGAACTTCGAAGCCTTCCAGGCGCGGCGCGCCAACCTGCGTTTCCGGCGCGGCGGCAGAGGCAAGACCGAATTCCTGCACACGCTCAACGGCAGCGGGCTGGCCATCGGCCGCACGTGGCTTGCCCTCCTCGAGAACTACCAGCAGGCCGACGGCTCGGTAGTCGTTCCCGAGACGCTGCGGCCCTATCTCGACGGTCTGGAACGCATCACGCCTCCAAGATAGACCTCCGTTCATGCCCGATCAGAAAACCAATCCGCAGGAGCCTCGGCCGCGGGGCATCTTCGAGACGGCAAAGCGCATGACGATGGGCGCGCTGTTCTTCCTCATCCTGCTTATTCCGCGTTTCCGGCGACTGCGACGGCGGGTTTGGGCGTGGGCGTTGGTTCGAGTTATCGCCGTGCTTTCCGGCGGAGGCTTGATCTGGGATTACGCACAGGCACATACGGGCGTAGGTTTTCTTCTTGGCGGGCTGGTACTCGTTGCCTTTGGGGCGCTGGTTCGCGCCAAGCCGCAGGCAAAGACAGTCGAAGAGAAGGCGCGCGAACTCGGGGCGCTGGTCGTGCTCAATGGCGGAACCTTCCTGCCGGCCAACGGCGCAGCGCACCCTGACGCGCAGATCTACGTTTTCCCCGAGCGGTTGCTGGTCCTCGACGGTCGCGAAGCAGCGGTGGGTGAGATCCCGCTCGCCCGCGTGCAACGCTACGCTGCGCGCCCGGCATCATCGGACGCTGGGGAGGAAGGGAAGCTATGGGAACTGGAGATTGCGTGGGAGTCGGGGAGTGCGCGCTTCCGCTACAACAGCTTTTTCGCCGAGCACCTGGCGCGCGTGGCGGGGACGACGCTGCGGAATCTGCTCAGGAAGGAATTACCCGTTCTGAAGTCATGAGTGCCTGTGGCGGCGGTCTGTGGGCGACGACACAAATCCTTGCGGCGGTCAGAGAGCACGCCGCTACAGAAAGGCGCGAACCTAGCGAATGGTGTCCCCCGCAAGGCCCCAGAAATCCTTCACGTAATAAGAAGACAGCACGTTGCCAAACAGCGGGAATTCTGACGCAGGCGCAGGTTGGGCATCTTTTCGTGCAAGGCTGACTGCGTGGCGAAGACGAAGCCCTGTTCGCCGCAGTATTCGAGAATGCGCTCGACCTCCGCAATGTTCCATTCCTCGATGACCGTACTGATGGTGATGTCGGTGGGGCGCGGCATGCGCTCACGGGCGAGCGCCAGGTTGTCGAGCACGCGTTGGACGACGGCCGGCTTCGACATGGGCCTTGATGAATCCACGGCCAGCGAATCGAGGCTGACGATCAGGCCGTGCAGATTCGCGAAGAGCATTTGCCGCTTGTGCAGCAGCGTGCCGTTCGAGACCATCAGGACAGAGCGGAACTTCAGGTCCTGGCGCGCCGCACGCGTGAGTTCTTCGATGTCGTCGCGCAGGGTCGGCTCCCCGCCGGTGAAGAGGATCGAATCGGTTTCCCGTCGGATAATCCGCAACAGCTCGACCGTTCTCTCCGTGGGAAGCTCCTGGCTGAAGACATCCGGCTCCTTTTGCGTGCAGTAAGTACAGTCCAGGTTGCAGCGATGCGTGGCATAGAAGACCGCGGCGTAGGGCGCCACGACGTTCGTCGCCAGGACTTCGCGCCGGTAGAGGTTCTGGAAGTAGTGTTTGAAGTTCTTGAGGACAAACGGGTAGTGGCGCACCAATCCGCGCAGCAGGACCATCCCTGAGGGCTCTTTCTGCCCGTTCTTCATAAACTGACATAATTACCGAAATAGTCCCGCAAGGCAAGGAGGTAGAGGTGGACCTGGCCGCATCGCCGCCGAAAGGCATCTAACTCGGTTTGAGTCGCGACGCCAGGGAGCGCGATGACGCCCGGGGGGTGCCGCGGGACGCGGCGTCTATTCCTCTGTCTTCCGGCTGGCGGGAGCCGGTTCCGGCATGTAACGATGAAAGTCCCCCGGGGCGTGGGTGTGCTCGAACTGGATCGTCGTGTGGGTGATGCCGAACTCGCTGGCTAGGACTGCGCGGACGCGGTGGGCGATGCGCTCGCTTTCCGAGGTGGGCATATCGAGGATGCGGATGTGGCAGGCGAGGGCGTGCGACTCGGAGCCCAGGCTCCAGATGTGGACATCGTGGACCTCGCGCACTCCGGGGATCTCGAGCATGGCAACGGCCACGCGCTCCACACTCATACCTTTGGGCGTGCTCTCCAGCAGGATGTTGGATGACTCGAGGAGAATGCCGACGGCGCTCCAGACGATCATGCCCGCGATGAGAAAGGCGATTACCGGGTCGATGAACGTCTGCCCCGTCCGGCGAATCAGCCAGCCGCCGGCGATGATGGCAAGGTTGGAAAGCGCGTCGCCGAGGTTGTGGATGAAGACCGCGCGCAAGTTCAGGTCCCGCCGCTCGCGCGCGAGGGCCAGCGTGATGCCGCCGTTGATGACCAGCGCCAGGAAGCCCACAGCGAGCATGGCGCCGCCGGCCACCGGGGCGGGGTGAAGGATGCGCTGGTAGCCTTCGTAGCAGATGAAGACCGCCACGCCGACTAGCAGGAGGCCGTTGACGAACGCCGCCAGCACCCCGGCGCGGTGATAACCGAAAGTCTTCTCCTGGTCGGGAGGGCGCTGGGCAAAGTAGAGGGCGATCCAAGTGAGCAGCAGGGTCGGAACGTCCGTGAAGTTGTGCCAGCCGTCGCTGAGGAGGGCCAGACTGCCAGCGAGCGCCCCGGCGACGAATTCCGTCGCCACCAGGGCGACGGTCGCGACCAACGCGAGCTTGAGGACCCAGTTGGCCGATCGAGTGTGACCCAAAGTGTGCACAAAGCCCTCAGAGGGAATTCTAGTGCATTCCTTGACGCTCCGGCAACGCGCGGGAACTCGGGATTGGGAGGCAGGACGCGCGCCCGCCGCGTCTCACTACACC
>JAIQGB010000497.1 GCA_020072905.1 Terriglobia bacterium
GTGCCTGCTGGCACGGACGGCGTAGACCGCGGCTGCCGCGCCGGAGCCTGGGAAGCGAGATTCGAGACACGAGTTTACCGGATTCCGCCGCCGGCGGCCTCTGTGGCGCCGACGCCGCCCTCGGGTGGGCGCATCCCTGCGGGCTGGTGCGCCCACTCAATGCCTTTCTCCTTGGGCTGGCCGAAAAGCTCAGGATGCAGGTAGTGTCCGCGCTCGGCAACCGGTTTCTCCTCTTCGACAGGGATGCGATGCGCCTTGGCGTAAGCATCCTGGCGAATGCCGGTGACCATCCAGGAAACCTTGGCCCCGGCCCGACCGCCCGGGATCTTGAAACGATTGCCAGCCATCTCCTGCGCAATGTACAGCCTCGGTTGCGGCCGACCGATCGCCGTGAGCTGGTAGCGGAAGTCGCTGTTCAAAGCCTCAAACCACTCGGGCAACGTCACCCAGGCTTCGCCCTTCGCGTCCAACACAGCCACGCCGTCGTACACATTCTTCATGTCAGGACTTTCGACGAAGGAGTGGGAAAGGTACTTGTCCGCCGGGTCCAGCGGGTGGTCAATCTTGAACGAGCCGCCATTCTTTGAAACGGTCCCATTGACGTCGAGGTTTCCGTTGATGGTGACATTCCCATTGAAGGTCCCAGCTTGGGTGGCTGATGTATTGGCCACTGCGAAGAGATCTGTGCCCCCCGACCCCACGGCGGTGGCAACGACACCGAAGCCGCCCGCTCCTGTGGACGAGCCAGTCACGCCACGGCTGGCGAGACCTATGGCGTATCCTGACAAGCCATTCCCGCCGTACCCTGCGGCAACTCCATATATGGCTCGGCATTGAAACGCATTGCACTCGGCGCCGACTCCGTCGCTGGACATTACCCCCCCCTGTCCCGGAGCTGACATTCACGACGTGTAGGCGTGCCGTGGGGCTGGCTGTGCCTATGCCCACCTTAGTGCTGAAGCTGCCGCCAGCAGCCGTCAGGTTGCCGCTGCCGTCCACGCTGAACTTTTCAACGTAGCCGGTGGTGTGGGCGCTGATCAGCTTGCCGCCGCCCAGGTTGTCAAAGATCGCCGCCGTGCTCGCGGGCGATTGGGTCACGGCGCGGACGCCGATCGTCGCACCCGTTACCGCCGTCGCCTGCCCCATCACCCCTACGCCTTGATTGCTGGCCACGAAACCCAGCACTCCGTATGTCCCGCCCGTCGCCGCTGAGGCGTTCCCCCACACCCCGCGCCCGTCCGTACTCATCACATCCCCTCGCACCCCGAACGTGGTCCCGCTCGTCGCTGCCGCCAATCCGTACACGCCGTAGCCGCTCGTGCTGTCCGATTGCCCGCGCACGCCAAACGTCAGTCCGCTCGTCGCGCTCGCGTACCCTGTTACCGCACGCCCGCTCGTGCTGTTCGACTTCCCATATAGCCCGAACAGCGTCCCACTCGCCGGCGTCGATTCCGCGTACAGCCCGATTCCTGCCCCGTTCTGCGTTATCGCCACGCAGGTGCTTGAGGAATTGCAGGTGAACGTCGAGGGATTCGTCTCCGTGACTGCCTTCGGCGTGGACGATGGGTTCGATACCATCATCTCCAAGCTGCGCAGGCCAATCGTCGGGTTCGCCAACTGCTGTGTCATCTCGCTGCGCACTTGGTCCTTGAGTTGATCCGAGGCCACATACGCCGTCGCCGGTTTGCCCCCCAGCGTCTCCGCGTCACCCGCCTTGAGCGCATACGGCACGCTCACCAGCAAGACGCGCGGCATCGTCGCGCCGCCTTCCACCATCACCTCCAGCCAGCGCGCCTTGCCGGTGGTGAAGAGCGCGACCGGCAGTCCTTCCGGCCGCATGGCGCCCAGCAGAACCGTGTAGCGTCCTTGCGCGTCCGCCGCGACCGTCTGCGTCTCCCACCACAGCGGCTCGCCGCCTGCTTGCTCCGCGAAAAGCTCAAACGTCACGTCCACCGGGCCGTGCAGAGGCTTCCCCGCAGCGTCCTGCAAAGTCCCGTTGAACCGCACCAACCGGGGAACAGAGCTTCCCACCGTTCCCGCATTGCCCGTCAGATCACTTGCTGCCCCCGACTGCTGCGCCTGAGCTCCTGCTGCACAGAACAGGCACACGATGACCACCCATGCCGAACGATTTACTTTTCTCATGGCGCGCCTCCGAAAGCGATCTAGGAAAAAGCAGTGATGGCCCAAGACTAGCGGACTCCGGGAGCATTATCAAGCATAGGAATAAGGTATATTGAGACAATAAACTAGTACATTTTGTCGGAGGTCAGGAAGCCCGGTTTCAAGCATAGGAATAAGGTATATTGAGACAATAAACTAGTACATTTTGTCGGAGGTCAGGAAGCCCGGTTTCTTTGCGGCGCCAGGCGGCGATGCATTACGGCAGCTTCAAGACGGAGAGACGAGCTGTGCCACTGCGAGCGAAGGCAGGGGCTCTCCTGCTGGCGCAGACCGTGGCTCTTTACGGTCTGCGATCTCGCGAAGCGACTACTTCCCGCCGCGTCGGAGCCGCCTGAATCCACGAGCATCAGGGCCCATGCCTTTGGGAAATCGCAGACCCCACAAGTCAGCGGTCTGCGCCAGCCCCTGGCGGCAACATAACCGATAGAGCAATGCTTCTGCGGTATACAACGGGCCACGCTCGAGCGCGTGCTCATGCCACGGACTGGTGCAATCGTACAACCTGGAGGGCGCGTATTAGCATATAATCTTCCAGGGCTAGACGAAGATGTCCCACGGAGCGCCGGGTGAGAGCGGCCCGTGATTCGGCACGGAGCTTCCTGGCGAACTCAACATGAATCCAGCATGAGGTGAAAAGATGGCAGATCAAGACAATGAGCGCGGCGCCGGGCACTCCATGTTCGGCTTGAACAGCCCTTCGCCAGGCGCAGCCCAGGGACCGACGGCGGGCCCGAGCCAACCGGCTTCGGTGATGCCTCCGCCTCCCTCGCCGTGGAGCTTTTCCGGCGGCCAGATTCTGTTCCTTCTGGTTATCGTTCTCCTGGTGGTATCCGGAGTGAACCTCTATCTGGTCATTTCCGGCCGCCGGCAATTCAACGAGTATGCCGCCAAGCAGGCCGACCAGACCAACCTGATTACCCGCCGCCTGGATTCGAGCGACGAGCGCTACGCGCAACTGCGCGGGCAGTTTCAGGTGACCACGGAGAGGCTGGGACTGACGCAGGGAGAGCTGACGCGGGCGCGGCAACTCGCCACCAACGTCCAGAAGCAGCAGCAAGCGGCCGTCCAGCAGCTCAACGCGGCAATCTCCCAAAAAGCCAGCGCGGATGAGGTCAATAAGCTCCAGTCTGACGCCAACGCCAAGTTCGGAAACCTTTCCGGCGACATCGCCGGCACCAAGGCGGATCTCGAAGCTACCAAGCAGGCCTTGACAGGCACGAAGGGAGAGCTGACCGGCGCCATCGCCCGCACACACGATGAGCTTGTCGCCCTCGCCCACCGCACCGACCGCGACTATTTCGAATTCAACCTGGCCAAGAAAAACGTCAAGCAGAAGGTGGGAACGGTTACCCTTGAACTGACCAAGACCAACACCAAGAAGAACCAGTTCACCGTCAATCTTTACTTCGACGACAAGCGGACGGAACGCAAGGATAAGGCCATCA
>JAIQGB010000102.1 GCA_020072905.1 Terriglobia bacterium
GCTGTAGAAGATGGGATTCCGGTCCGGCTCGCCCACCCGGTAGATGGGGATTACCAGCGGTTCTTCCCAGGCCTTCACGGAAGATTCGCTTTGCGCGAACGTCGGCGACAAGCAACTCCCCACGGCGAGCGCACAGAAGAGGGCCACGCTCACGAATTTCCTGCGGTTCATGCTGACCTCACACATGTCGGATAGAGTTTGCGAGGGGGAAGCGTCTGGGCAAATACCGCGGGGCGGGCGGCAGCGGGCTGGCGGCCGGGGAGGTCGTGGAAACACGGGCACGATTCGCAGCGGTTCAGCTGATACTGGGGAAGGGACGGCCGGCAGCCGTCTTCCCGCGGAGAATTACACGTGAGCTTCGATGGCGTTTACCACCGTCTTCAGAGCCTTGACCCGCGCCCACCACTTCCAGTTCCCTTCGATAATTGTCCAGGGCGCATTTTCGGTGTCCGTCTTCTCGAACATAGCTTCCAGGGCCTCGATGTAAGCGTCCCACTTTTCACGGTTGCGCCAGTCTTCCTCGGTTAGCTTCCAATTCTTCCAGGGGTCCTTTTCGCGTTTCTTGAAGCGATCGAGCTGTTCCTTCTTGGAGATGTGGATCCAGAACTTAACCAGCACCAGGCCGTCATCAGTAAGGGTGCGCTCGAACTCATTGATCTCGCGGTAGGCGCGCTGCCACTCTTCTTTCTTGGCAAACTTTTCGACGCGCTCGACGAGTACCCGGCCGTACCACGTGCGGTCAAAAATTCCGATGCGGCCGCGGGGCGGCAGGCGCAGCCAGAAACGGCGCAGCCAGTGTTGGGCCTTTTCCCCGGCCCCAGGCGCGCCGATGGGATGGACTTCATAGCCGCGCGGATCTAGGGACTCCGTCAGGCGTTTGATGTTTCCGCCCTTGCCCGCCGCGTCGCAGCCCTCGTAGGCCACAGCGACGGCGACGCCTTTCTCAATGATCTTACGCTGCAGCTTGAGCAGCTTGAGCTGGTATTCCTCCAGCAGCTCTTCGTATTCATCCTTCGACTCCAGCTTCTTGTCCAGGTCGAGCTTGTCGAGATATCCCATCCTGTGTCCTCCCCTGGTCGAGCATCTCCCCGCGCCACTCGCGGGCGCGCCGGGCGTCAAGGCTCTTTCGCTTCCCTGCCCGGAATCGCGGTGGAAATCACCCGCAAGCCACGCTCGCGGCGGGATTCTATCAGAAGGGGAAAATGCCCGCAAAAGGTTTCAACGCGATTTGCAGAATGCGCTCTCACGGCGCGGAGGTCGGGGTGATGGCCCAGCGGTTCTTGCGCAGGAACTCACCGACGGTGGCGACGTCCCGGCTATCGCAAAGAATCAGCCGGCAGAAGACCTCGCCACTGGCGATCTGCGGTTGCGCTTTGGCCGCCTGAACAAGCGCCGCCTGCGCCTCCTTCTTGCGGTCGAGTTTCCACAGGCCGAGCGCTTGGAGGGCCGCCATCGCGATCGAATCCGGGTCGCCCGCGAGCGCCTGAGCGCACTCGGCCAGCGCGCCCTCGACGTCCTGTTGCTTCCAGACGATCAGCGCCATCAGCCGATGACCCTCCGCAGCGCGCGGGCTCCGGGCAAGAATCGTGTCGGCTTGTTCCGCAGCGCCCTCCCGATCCCCCCGACGTAAGAAGCTCAATCCTAATTGCTCGCGCGCCGCAAGGAAATCCGGCTGACGGCTCACGACGTCTTCCAACATTCCCTCGGCGCGACGCACTTCGCCCACTTTGCCCAACACCACCGCGAGGTGAAAGCGGCTCTCGGCGTCCCCGGGGTCGAGAGCCACGGCCTGCTCGAGCAAGCCTCGAGCCTGGCCCGACCGCCCGGTGTTCACCAGGAGCTCGGCAAGCAGGGCGCACGGTGCCGCGGAATTCGGCGCGAGTTCGATCGCCCGCCGCAATTCCTGCTCCGCCTCCGGCAGCCGCCGCTGGGCAAGACGCAATTGTCCGATGCCCAGATGGGCCTCAGCCAGTGCGGGATTGATCCCTAGCGCCACCCGAAAGGCGCGCTCAGCGCTGTCCTCCTCGCCCACAGCGAAATACGCGCGCCCCACGGCCAATTGGGCCTGCGCTTGCAGCGGCGGCGTTGTGGCGAGCTCCACCGCTTTTCTCGCTTCGCCGAGCGCACTCGATTTGTTCCCTGTGTCCAAGTAAATATCCGTGAGCGCGAGGCGAATTTCCGCATCGTCCGGCCGCAGTGAAGCGGCCTTGCTCAACTCCGCCAGCGCCGTGGCCTGATAGTCGGCCGCAGAGAGCTTGCCGTCCCTGGCAAGGTCCGGCTGCAAGGCCAGAGTCCAGGCGAGTTTCCCCAGCGCGAAGTGCGCAACCGCATCGTTTGGATCGAGGCGAGCGGCGACGTTCAGTTCGCGCAGCGCGGCAATTCCCTGGCCGCGCGTCCAAAGCGCCATCCCCAGACCGCGGTGCGCGTCGGCAAGCTCGGGCTTGATTTCAATCGCTTCGCGGAAGGCCGCTTCGGCACCCGCCGCATCGCGCTGGTCCAGCAACTGGAAACCCTGCGCAACAAGAACCGCCGCCTGACCTGTCGGCTGCGGCGCTCCATCCGTTTGAGCCCGGCCGTGAGCGCCTGATAATCCGCCAAACATAAGAAAGAAGACGAGGATGTTTTTGAGACGCATGGTCCGGCCATCCGCCCTATAACCGTCAGGGCGCCATACGAATCTGTTCTTGATCACGGATGATAATCTCGGCGCGGCCCTGGTATTCGGTAACCAGCCCGCGAAGTTCAACCTTCCGCCCCTTCAAGGCTCCCAGATCGCCGAATTTCGCGTGGTCTTCAGCGAAGACGACGCTCGTGAAAGGACACTTCCTATAATCCGTGCAGAAGTCCAGAAAAGTGTTCCCGTTTCGCGAGGTGTATACGCGCAGGATGCGCCCTGTGACGCATCCGGGCTGGCCGACCATCGGCCCAGCCGCGGCGATTTCGACGCAGGGAACATCTTCAGGAACCGTGGTCACAGCGGGTCTGGAAGGCGCGATCTTCCCCTGCCGCAGTCCGTGCCGATAAGCAAGCATGGCGCTCAAAATCGAAACCGTCAGGACGACGACCGCCGTAAGCACAAGCTGCTTTCGCGTCAACTCAGGACCCTCGAGCCCGGCGGCCCCTGCGCTGGAAATGCCCGGCCGCGTGCCCACCGCGCAGTATAACAAGCTCTGCGACGCAGTTGCTCGGCGATTGAGTTCCCATAGAAGTTCGGGCACACTGCCGAACCGGGCACTACTCGGCTCGGCTGCTGAGAAAACCTCAGACAGGATATCTTGGTGACCGTGAGCGAAGACGAGGTCTATCGCTCGTGACCGCCAAACCTGTACTCCGTCATCGCGTAGCGCCGTTGACGGCCTGCTTCTCCGCACGTCTTTGACGTACGTCAAATTCCGGCCCGACAGATTCGTGTTCGATGGGTAACCGAAATGCACGCAAGTATGTACGGAGAGGCGAGTTCGGACACAATGTCTGAATTCGCTGGGCGATATTCCCGCTCCTTGAGGTGACAATGCCAGATTCACCCGCCAGCCCGTCGAGAGTCCGCAAGTTTCGGGGCGTCGTGCACATCGACTGGGACCGCTGTAAAGGGTGTGGATTCTGCATCGAATTCTGCCCGCCCAAGGTCCTGACCTTTTCGGAAAGCTACAATTCTCACGGCTATCACCCGCCCTACCTGACTAATGAGCAGGGATGCACGGGATGCGATCTGTGCGGCCTCTACTGCCCGGACTTTGCGATCTTCGGCGCGCGCGTGCCGATGGAAACTTCCCAAGCGGAGGTGGCCGTCCGTGAAGGCTAATCCTGCCGCCGTGCTGACGGGCCCGCATTTTCTTGACGGCGACCAAGCCTGCTGTGAGGGCGCGCTCGCCGCCGGGGCCAACTTCGCCGCCGGCTACCCCATCACGCCTTCGACGGAAGTCGTGGAGCGCTTCGCGGCGCGCATCCCCACCGTGGGCGGACTCTTCATCCAAATGGAAGACGAGCTCGCCTCCTCGATCGCCATTCTGGGCGCTGCCTGGGCGGGGAAGAAAGTATTCACCGTCACTTCCGGACCCGGCTTTTCGCTGATGATGGAACACATCGGGCTTGCGGCCATGACGGAGACGCCTTGCGTCTTTGTGGACGTGCAGCGCGGCGGGCCCTCGACCGGGCTGCCCACGCTTCCCGGCCAGGCGGACATGATGCAGGCGCGCTGGGGCTCGCATGGCGACTACGAGACCATCGCGCTTTGCCCCAACTCCCCGCAGGAATGCTTCGACCTTATGATCGACGCGTTCAACCTGGCTGAAAAATACCGCGTGCCGGTGCTGTTCATGATGGACGAGTGCGTCGGCCACATGACGGAGAAGGTTGTCATTCCCTCCGCGGATGACATCGAGATTTTCCCGCGACGCTTCACTTCCCTGCCTCCCTCCCAGTACAAACCGTTCAAGCCGGGGCCCGACGGTATTCCGGAGATGGTCAAGGCGGGGGATGGCTACCGGTTCCACATCACCGGCCTGACGCACGACGAGCAAGGCTATCCAGCCATGACCTGGCGCGCGCAGGAGAAACTGGTGCGCCGCCTAGTCGAGAAGGTGCGCAAGAATACCGATAAGATCGTGCGCTTCGAAGAGCGCGACATGAAGGACGCCGAAGTTGTCGTCATCGCCTACGGCATCACCAGCCGCGTGGCACTGCGCGCGCTGCAGATGGCGCGGGCGGAGGGCATCCGGGCGGGCCTGCTGCGCCCGATCGTGGTCTGGCCCTTCCCCGAGAAGCGCCTGCGCGAGCTGGCGGAGGAAATCAAGGCCTTCGTCGTGGTGGAGATGAACTACGGACAGATGGTGTACGAAGTCGAGCGCTGCGCCGGCGACAAAGCCAAGACCGTACTCGTCGAGCACGGCGGCGGCACGGTCCACGATCCCGAGCAGGTGCTCGAAGTCATCCGGGAGGCGGCCCGATGAGCACCACGCCTCTGATCCAAGGAGCGACGAATCCGGTTGAGCCCTTCCTGCGCACCGAGCGCATGCCGCACATCTGGTGCTCGGGCTGCGGCATCGGCACAACCGTCAATTGCTTCGCGCGGGCGCTGGTGGATTCGAAGCTCGACCTCGACAAGGTGGCCATTGTTTCGGGCATTGGCTGCACGGGGCGCGTGGCTGGCTACCTGCGGCTCGACTCGTTCCACACCACGCACGGCCGGGCGATTCCCTTTGCCACCGGCCTGAAGCTCGCCAACCCGGACCTGACCGTGGTCGTCTACAGCGGCGACGGCGACCTGATCGCCATCGGCGGCAACCATTTCATTCACGCCGCGCGGCGTAACATCGATCTGAAGGTCGTCTGCGTCAACAATTTCATCTACGGGATGACGGGCGGCCAGGTGGCTCCCACCACGCCCGTGGGCGCCACGGCCACCACCACACCCTACGGGTGTTTCGAGCGGCCGTTCAACCTGCCGTTCCTGGCGGAGTCTTCCGGGGCGGTCTACGTCGCGCGCTGGACGGCGTTTCATGTGCGCCATATCGCGCGCTCGATGGTCGAGGCGTTCAACAAGAAGGGCTTCTCCTTCATCGAGATCATCGCGCCCTGCCCCACGCTTTACCAGCGCCGCAACAAGCTCGGCGACGGCCTCGACACGATGAAGTTTTACAAACAGAAGAGCGTCATCAAGAACGGCGCGAGCACACGGGATGTGGACATCGCTTTCGGTGGCGAGATCATTGTGGGCAAATTCGTGGATATCGAACGCCCGACTCTGCATCAGACCATGGAGCAGCAGTTTCGCCAGGTCCTGAAAGACCGTTACGCTGGCGCCGGAGGCCGGGGATGACGGAACTGCGCATCGCGGGCTTTGGCGGCCAGGGCGTCATCCTGGCCGGGATGGTCATTGGCCGCGCCGCGACAATCTATGACAACAAATTCGTCACGCTCACCCAGAGCTTCGGGCCGGAAGCCCGCGGCAGCGCTTGCAGTGTGCAGTTGATCGTCTCACCCGAACCGGTCCTTTACCCTTACATCACGCGTCCGGATATCCTCGTGGTGATGTCCCAGGAAGCCTGCGCTCGCTTCTGCTGCGACATCAAACCGGGGGGTCTGCTCCTCTACGAGCAGGATCTTATTAAGTTGAGCAAGAAATGTGCTCCCGATGTTAAGCCCCTCGGTATTCCCGCCACGCGCCTGGCCGAAGAACTCGGACGCAAACTCGTGCTCAACATGGTCATGGTAGGCTTCGTCACCGCGATCACTTCCCTCACTTCCGCCGAGGCCGGCCGCAAGTCGGTGGCGGATTCGGTTCCCAAGGGCACCGAAAAGCTCAACCTGGCGGCCTTCGACAAAGGCTATGAATACGGTCGCACATTCCTCACTGCGCGCGACGCTGCCTGAAATTCTTACACGGTCTCTACGCCCATACCCCCCTCCGCCCCGTATCTGTTCAATCAGTTGCAAGCCGTCTCTTTGGCCGGCCACATGCCTCCGTGTGAGACCGAAAGCACGAATCCGGCGGGAGAGCTTAACTTCGTGCCCAGGCGGCATTCAAACACACGGAAGGGAGCGACCATCACTTCGAAGCTCTGTGTTCGTCGCCAACCGACGACCGGCTGCGTCTCGCCGTCTATCAGGCCGTCTACCTGCATCCCGTGCTGACCCGCTACGCGCTCCAGGCCGTTCCGCCGCTGCATACCATCGTGAAGAACGGTCATGTTACACTGGTAGGCGTGGTGGCAACCGAGATGGAACGCGATGTCGCCAATCTCCAAGCAAACGGCGTTCCCGGAATCTTTTCGGTGACCAACAAACTGCAAGTGGAGTCGAAGGGGCGCAAGGCGTGATTGGCGTCCAAGCGCACGTCTAGAGCGCGCGAAACAAGATTACATCGGAGGCGAACCATGCGACGGATTCTCATCACGACACTTCTCATCTTGTGCTTTGTCGCACCTCTCTGGGCTGCGAGCAAGGAGGATGAGCGGCTGGAAAATGCTGCCACAGTGCTGGATGAGGTTCTGAACATCCCCGACGGCATTCCGCAGGAACTCCTCGACAAGGCCGAGTGCGTGGTCGTAATCCCGTCGGTCAAGAAATTGGCCATGGGCTTCGGAGGCAGCTACGGGCGAGGTGCCATGGTGTGCCGTGGCGGAGCGAACTTCGCCGGGCCGTGGGGCCCGCCGGTGATGATGGCGTTGGAAGGCGGGAGCTTCGGAATTCAACTGGGCGGGACGGCCACCGATTTCGTCCTCCTCATCATGAACCCGGGCGGCGTCGATTCGCTGCTCAGCAGTAAAGTAAAATTGGGTGCGGATGCTTCCGCGGCTGCAGGACCCAAAGGACGTACGGCCAGCGCGGAGACCGACGCCTGGATGACCGCCGAAATTCTCAGCTATTCCCGCGCCAAGGGTTTGTTCGCGGGTGTCTCGCTCGAAGGCTCGACCCTGCGCCCTGACGGCGACGCCAACATCGAGCTCTATCAACGCGCGATGGATCCGCGGGACATCGTCCGATCAAAGGAAGTAAAAGTTCCCCGCGCTGGCGTGCGTTTGGTGAACCGCCTCCAGAAAGCCTCTCCGCATAACTACTCCGGATAGGACACGGGATCGTGGCGTGGGCTGACACAGACACCCTGCCGCGCCCCTTTGGTGTCCCCCCGGATATCCCAAGGTGATTGGGGCTT
This sequence comes from Terriglobia bacterium, assembly GCA_020072905.1. Classification (GTDB taxonomy): domain Bacteria; phylum Acidobacteriota; class Terriglobia; order UBA7540; family UBA7540; genus JAIQGB01. The sequence continues at coordinate 7,655 of JAIQGB010000102.1, forward strand.
TCGGGGTCGCCGACCCCATCATCAAGCCGGCCCGCAGGGGCGAAATCCCTTGCGCTCTCTTCTCTGATTTCAGGGACTCGCTATTTCTCCGTTCCCGGAGCAGTGGGCAGCGGCCCGAGCCGTTTCAGGACTCCCGGCGGAACGTCCAGGGTGCGAATGGGCCACGGAATGACGATTCCTTCCTGCTGATAGCGCGCGTGCAGGCGCTTGACGAATTCGTGCTTCATCAGGTAGTTGTCCACGAATTCGTGCGCGCGCATGATGAACGAGAAGTTGATGCTGGAGCTGTCGAAGGTGTGGTAGGGGATGAACGGCTCGAATTCGGGCACGGGGCCCTGGACGGTCTTTTGACGGCCTTGACCGTACGACTGTCGCGGGTTAGACTTCAAGAGACGTGCGCCTGTAGCTCAGATGGATAGAGCGGTTGCCTCCGGAGCAACAGGTCGCAGGTTCGAATCCTGCCAGGCGTACCATTTACCTTCCACGGGTTGGCTCCGGTTCGGCATATTCGGTAGGTACAAACTCGCACGAATCACATTCGCCATAGAACATCCCCCAGCTTAGAGGCTGCCTCTCTGTTCGCTGGCGCGACAGGCTTGGTATAGACGTTCATCATGGTTTGAATATCGGCGCGCCTTAGCAGTTCCTTCTGTACGACGGGCCCTTCGGCGGAAGCAAGGAAAGAGACAGAGTCGATCCCCCGCCTACGCCAAAGTGCCGAGTCCATCGACGCCAAAGCTCTCTCGCCAAGAGGTTCTGAAGATCTTCCGCAGGATCCCGCACGCTGAGGAGCAAACAGAAGCGGTCAGCGGGGAATACGAGGAGTACCAGAAGCAACTTCGCAAGACCGCACCAAAATCCACTTCCAAGGATTACTCTTCCGAAGTCACCCTGGATCTCGCGGACGAGGATCCTTTCTTCCGCATTGCGGGCTATAAGCGGTTCGAGGAAAGCGCCATTGTCACCATGACGGGAGATGAACGGTCCGTGGTCCGAGAAGCCCGGCGGAAGGCCGTAGTGGGCGTCTCGGATGAGACATTGTACGCGTGTTTCGCGTATACCCGGATCATCCTCGGGTTGATTAATCGCCTTGACCTCGACAGGAAATTCAGGAAACATTGATTCCTTTCGCTGCCCTCATCGCTGAGCTGCAGATGCTCTGCCCTGCGGAGCAGGAGACGACTTCAGGACTCCAAGGTGACATCCACAAAGGAAATCCTGGCGGGCATTGACATCGGCGGGACGAAGACGGCGGTGTTGATTTCCGCCCAGCCGCCGGAGGCCATCACCCGTGTGGAGTTCCCCACTCGTCCGGCAAAGGGCCCGCAACACGCCATCGGACTCATCAAGAAATCGCTGCACGAAATGCTCGCGGCGCAGGGACTGACCGCCGCTTCGATAATCCGACTTGGCGTCAGTTGCGGCGGGCCGCTCGACCGCGTCAAGGGCCTCATCCAATCGCCCCCCAATTTGCCTACCTGGGACGATGTTCCGCTCAAGGCGATCCTCGAGGAAGAGTTCCAAGTCGAATGCCTCATCGAAAACGACGCCAACGCCGGCGCCGTCGCTGAACACCGGTTTGGCGCCGGCCAGGGTTGCCAGAACATCGTGTTCCTCACCATGGGCACGGGACTCGGTGCCGGCATCATCGCGGATGGCAGGCTCTATCGTGGCACGATTGATCTGGCGGGCGAAATCGGCCACGTGCGCCTGACGCGCTCGGGGCCCATCGGCCATAACAAGGCCGGCTCGGCAGAAGGCTGGGCAAGCGGCGGAGGGATGGCACAACTCGCCGCGCAGAGCGTCGCGGAAGCCCAGCGCAAAGACAAGAAAACGCTGCTTGCGGAGCACGTGCGCACGGGCAAGCCCATCAGCGCGCGCGAGGTGGGCGCCGCGGCGCGCAAAGGTGACGCCGTGGCGATCGAGATTCTTCGCTCGACCGGCGAGCGCTTGGGCGAAGTGCTGGCGATTCTTGTTGACGTGCTGAACCCGGAGCGGATTGTCCTCGGCGGACTGGCGATGCGGCTGGGAGACTTGCTGCTCGACCCCGCGCGACGGGTGATGCGCCGCGAAGCGCTGGCACAGTCAGCGAGGGTCTGCGCGGTTGTGCCGGCAGCGCTCGGAGAATCGATCGGGGACGTCGCCGCGCTCGCGGTAGCGATGGGGATCTAAGGGCGTTTGGAACGGCGGCTTCCCGCGTCGCCCCGGGGCTGCCGTGCGGCGAGCAACGTAATACGGACGGAGAGAAAAACCGTTAGACCTCATGATGTGTCTCAACAATTCCAGCTTTCGAAATCCGACTCGCGCGCTCAGCGCTTGGAAATGAAGCCAGCCGCGAGCGCGCAAACAATGACCACCAGAAACAAAATGAAGACCGCCTTGAAAAGCATGGGGAACCTGTGACCACTCCTTCCACCCCACACCAAGGCGTGGAAGGGGTAGAGAGGCACCGCGCTGCCGCTTCAACACTTGCGGGCGCTGGGGCCGGAGGGCCCCGGCCAGGCGTCAGAGGAATCGGCGCTGCGCGTGAGAGGTCGAATCCGCGTTCCGACTAGAACTTTGGCAGGGTGATACTGGATTTGTATTTCTCGTCGAGCTCCGCCTTCACCGACGTAGACTCAATCTTGTTCACCGAGATTTCCGTCTCCCAAGGAACGTAGTCAGGATGCGTCAGCTCGATCACGTGCTTCCCCTCGGGGATCTTGAGATCTGCCGGCGTGTAGGCCACCGGTTTTCCGTCCACCGCCACGGCAGCCTTTTCGGGAACGGACTCGATGTGGATCGACCCGCCGGCCTGTGCGCCCTTTTCCTCCATCTTCTTGCGATTCTCGTCCATGATGACGGGAAGCGGCTTGGCCGTACTGGTCGTCCCGGTGCGGCCCTGGATCTTCATGGCGAGTTGCTTGCCTCGGCTATCAGTGAGTGGCCGCATTTTCGCACCGATCGCGGCCGATTTGCTGGCCGCCATGCCGTACCCCACGGCCGCCTGCGCCCAAGCGGCGGGGGGCAGCGCCCCCAACAGAAACGCCGCCATGAGGAAGGTCCATCGTTTCATAATCATCTCCTCGCGGATAGCGTCGTACCTCACGCCCTCAATCCATTAACTCTCCGCGGCCCGACGAAGTCAAGGCCGAATCGCTGCGCCGGTTTGACTGCCCCGCCCGGCGCGGCTATCATGCTCGAAGAGCCTCGGGCGTGTAGCTCAGGAGGATAGAGCATCGGATTTCTAATCCGAGGGTCGGGGGTTCGAGTCCCTCCACGCCTGCCAATCACTTGCCGAATCGCCTCCCACTACGTCGAACCCTGTCGTGGCGAGTCTCCGCTCGTAACTGATGGGGTGTAGGTGATCGTCAAAATCGCTCGGGCTGTCAGCCATAAAGGGGCAGGCCGTCGGTCTCGACGTCAAACATCTCGACCTGGCCGAATTCGAACTCCGTGACGTAGAGCTTTTTCTGGCCGGGCAGTCCGAACGCGC
>JAIQGB010000103.1 GCA_020072905.1 Terriglobia bacterium
GCTGCGTCTTGTGCGGGATGGAAGTGTCCGTGAGGTACTGGCTCATTTCGCGGTCGGTCAGCCGCGTGCCGAACCACGTCTCGCGCCAAAAGAGGAAGGTGATGATCATCAGCAACACGGGAACAAGAGCGATGGAGAGATTGCGCTTGGGCGGGCGCACAGGCTGTGGCGGCTGGGGAGAGTTCATCTCATCTTCGTCCGGCGGAACTGCTCACCGCGGCAGATCGAGGTGATACAGCATCCAGTAGACGACTACGCCCGTCACGGAAACGTAGAGCCAGGCGGGCAACGTCCAGCGGGCGATGCGCCGGTGGAGCTCGAAGCGCCCGCGAAGAGCGCGGTAGAGGGTCGTCAAAACCAGAGGCACAATCACCACAGCAAATACGGTGTGTGAAATGAGAATGCTGAAATAGAGCGGTCGAACCAAGCCCTGGCCAAGGAAGCGCGTGGTGCCGTGGAAGTAGTGATAGGTCAGGTAGCAGGCGAGAAACAGCGTGGAGGTCCCAACCGCCGAGAGCATGCAGGCCTTGTGCGCGCGGACTTTGCCCCGACGGATGAGGATGAACCCCAGCGTCAGCAGAACGGCGCTCGTGGCGTTGAGGGCCGCATCAACGGTCGGCAGGTCGGAGAGTTCGAGTCCCATTGCTTCGCGCCAGCTAGCCCTTCCCCTCGCCCGCGGAATCGCTCATGGCCGCGGACTCCTTTTTGCCGCTGCGAAGCTGGTTCAGAATCTCGCGGACCTCGCCCGTGTGAACCGACCAAACGAATCCCCCCACAAAAAACGCGCCTACGGTCAGGCTGATGGCGATGATCGACAGCCCGTCCATCGTGAACAGTTGGCCCGAGATCACCACCCAGGCGCAAATGGCCAGGGCGATGAATCCGATGAGGAGGCAGACGGCCAAAAGCACTGCGGCCTGGAGCATATGACCCTCGCCACGCGTGGATTGAAATGCGTCGTCATGATTTGCCATTCGTATGATGCTCCCGGTTGAAGGAATGGGGCCCACCGGCCCTGTCGCGCGGAAGGGAAATGGGCATTTTGACCCACTTCGGCGGACGGTTCAAACCACTCACTGGCTGTATCTCTCGATGCTTCAATAGATTAGGTGTGGTCCCGAAATTGCTACGTTCAAGGGTGCACCCACTTGGTAACCTTGAGGGCGCGAACTGCATCTCCCGGAGGAGGCCCTAGCCATGGCCACCAACCTCAACGAAATTATAGAGCAATTGAAGCTCGAAAGGGACATTCTGCGCGATGGCGGCTATGGGCGCTCGGTCCGCACCCCCTGGAAACCCACCACCCTCTTTCGGGATTCCGTCACCTGCCTCAACTTCGGCGAAACCGTCAAGAAGCATCCGTGCAACGAGTGTCTTCTCTGGGAATGGGTCCCGGAGGGCCACAAGGACGCCGACATCCCCTGCCACTTCATTCCGTTGAACGAGAGCGGAGATACCATCGCTACGCTCGAAGAAGCCAACGACCGCGACCGGGCGGAACAAGCCTTACTTAGTTGGCTCGAGGGGACGATCGCGCATCTTGAAGAGATGGCCCGTCGGGGCGAGCGGGTGGGCGAAGTCTAGAGCGGGCGCTTGTCCAGCATCAACAACGCTAAAACCAGCGGTAAATAGACGATCGAAGCGAGCAGCAGGCGCTTTGCCAGCGCGTTGGTTCTGGCCATTGCCAGGCGTGCGCTGGAGTGCACGTACATCAGCCCGAGCAAGAGCGCGCCGAAGAAGTACAGAACCCCCGCCTGCCCCATCCACGCGGGGAGCAAACTGATGGGCAGCAACGCCAGCGAATAGCCGACGATTAGCCGAGCCATGGCGCGGCCTTCCGCGTCCCCCCGCGGCAACATTTGAAATCCCGCGCGCGCGTAGTCCTCGCGGTACATCCAGGCAATCGCCAGAAAATGCGGGAACTGCCAGAGGAAGAGAATCCCGTAGAGTACCCAAGCCTCGCTGCTGAGATGGCCCGTGGCGCCCGCCCAGCCGATGAGCGGAGGCATGGCGCCGGGAAAGGCGCCGATGAACGTACACCAAGGCGTGCGTTTCTTGAGGGGAGTGTAAACCAGCAGGTAACTCGCCAGGGTCGAAAGCGCCAGCAGGCTCGTCAAAGCATTTACCGCCAGCCAGAGATACACACCCCCGACCACGGCAAGCGCCAGCCCGAACCAAAGCGCACTCGCGGCCGAAAGCCTCCCGGCAGGCAGGGGGCGGCTCGCGGTGCGGCGCATCTGCGCGTCGGCGTCGCGCTCGATGAGTTGGTTCAGCGTCGCCGTGCCACTCGCCACGAGCAGCGTGCCGAGCAGCGTGTGCAGCAGTCGCGCCAAGTCCAGTGGGCCTCTGGCCGCAAGGTAGAATCCCACCAGCGTACTGATCACGACGAGGAAGTTGACCTCAGGCTTGGTCAAAACCCAATAGTCGTTGAAGGTCCGAAGCCCGCCGCGGCCGACCGCCTTCGCGCGCGTGTTTGAGTTTGCCAATGCTGTCTGCACGTTCATCCGATAGCTTTCTGCTCGGCGCCCAAATGCTCCATCGCCCCCGAACTCTGCGGCGCGGCAACGCGCCGGAAAACCTGCAAGGTGAGAATGACGCTCGCCGCCAGCACCAGCGCTCCTACCGCCACGTGCGCGGTGGTGACATTAACGACGGGCGGCAGCGGCTGTGGAGCGTTACGCGAAGCAAGGCGCATCATGTACGCGCCTACACCTAGGAAGACCTGCACAATCACCAAGCTGACCAGCAGACCCATCGCCCGCACCAACCGCTTCTCACCCGTGAACCGCGAGAAGATGCGCGCGGCCATCCAGATGACGAGCAGCGTGACAATCATCGCCACCACGATATGGGGAAGAATGCCGAACCCATTGTGCCGGAAGGCTGCGCCGAGGATCAACTGAACGTAAATCGCGCCCGTCGTTGCCACCGCCAGGTGGCGCAACGAAGGTGCTCTGGGGTCTTCGGCTTTCGGCTCGTCCCAGCGCCAGCCGCGCGCCGTGAACATCGCGAGGCTGACCATGATGCAAAAGAAAGTCTGCGCGAGTGCGGCGTGTCCGGTCGAAACCGCGACAGGGAGATAGAAGAGCACGGTGATTCCGCCCAGCACCCCCTGCGCGATGACGGTGAGCACGGCAACGCCCGCTAGCCGCCGCACCCAGCGGCGCGGCTCCCTGCGCCACGCCCAGAGTGCGAAGATGACAGTAAGCAGGCCGACGATGGCAGCGATCATGCGATGGCCGTGTTCGTAAAGGACTCCGCCCACCATGCGCGGCATGCGGAACGTCCCGAAGGACGTCGGCCAGTCGGGCACCGAGAGGCCCGCATCATTGGAGGTCACCAGCGCCCCGGCGATGATGAGCAGAAAAGTCGTACACGCGACGAAGATCGCGTAGCCGTGCAGCCAGGAATTGTTCTCTCGTTCGCTTACCGGCAACCCAGATTCGGCCATTTTCATAGGAACTCCAAATTCCGCTGACTCGACCGGGCGAGGGACTCGGGTCAGGAAACTGGAGAGTGTGACTCAACCTCCGGCCTGTGCACCTCTTGCTCTCCGGCCGGCTCGATTCCGGCCAGCAAGTCTTTCAATTCGCGGTCTTGCTCCTCGGTCCACTCCGGGTTCTCGTTGAAATGGTTCCGGCGGCGGATCACCACCACGGCGATGGCGACGAACATCAGCAGAGGGGGAATCAGCAGGATCAGGGTCCCGCTGCGCAGCGCTTGAATCGCGCCCGCCTTCGCGGCCGAGGCGCTCGTGTAGCACATCGCGCAGCCCTGCGCGTAGGCCACGCGGGCCACTCCAAACGTAACCGCGGCGATGATGAGCTGTGCCAGTTGGCTTCCCAAACGGGCGAAGATACTGGAGAGTGGAAACTGGAGATCCGAAAATCGAAAGTGGAAACCGGACCCGCCCATCCTGCGTGACCAGTTTCCAGTTTCCAGTTTCAAGTTTCGCAATCCCACCAGTGGTCTCATCACAGCTCTCCGTTTCACCGCTTTCTGCTCACTGCCTTTTGCCTTCTGACTTCTGCCCTACCGCGGCCTCATCTGCAGCAGGCGGAAGCTGTCGGGAAACAGCATGAACATCAGCGTGACCACAATCACCAGCGCCGGCATCAATGTCAGCGCCATGCTGCGCCGCTCATACCGCAGGTGCATGAAGTAGGAGATGATCAGCGACGCCTTGATGACAGAGAGTCCCATCAGCAGAACGAGCATGAGCTTGACTTCCAGATGCTCGTAGCCCAGGAAGACCTCGACGCCGGTCAGCGCCAAAAGCCAAAACCACACGTAAAGGAAGATCTTGACGCTCGCCTCGCTGTGCGCATGCTTAGAAGCCTGATCCATCGAACCTCCCGAACTATCCCATCTTGACATTCAGAATGTAGACCAGCGGAAAGATGAACATCCAAACCAGGTCCACGAAGTGCCAATAAAGCCCGCTGACTTCGATGTCCTCGGATGTCAGCTTCCCCATTTTCACCAGGGCGGCCACCACGCCCAGGTAACACACGCCGACGAACACATGGGTCATGTGCAGGCCGGTCAGCGTGAAAAACGCCGCGCCGAACAGCGGCTCGCCCCAGGGATTCTTGAAGAGGCGCACGCCCTCTTCGATCAGGCCCACCCACTCCGTGGCGTGGATGGCCACAAAGGCCAGGCCGCCGGCCATGGTGGCCAGCAGCCACTTCACAACACTCGCCCGGCTACCCACCTTGGCGGCGCGCACCGCCATGACCATGGTGACGGAACTGGTCAGAAGGATGAAGGTCATCACCGTCGCCTTGATGATGGCGGGATAGAACTGAAACGGCGTCGGCCAGGCCACGCTGGCGACGCGCACGTAGCTGTACGCCATCAGCAGCGCGGAGAAGGTGATGGCGTCGGAGATGATGAAGAGCCACATACCCAGTTTCTTGGAGCCCGTGGCAAACGGCCGAACGCCACCGCCCCACGCCGAACCCGGGAGCGTGGCTTCGTGCAGGTGCGCACTCGTCGCTTCGTGGCTCGCCATCCTAAGACCACCTCGTGAGCAGGAAGAAGATGTAGATCCAGAGCCCGTCCATGAAGTGCCAGTAAATCGCCGCGACGTCCAGGGGAGTTCGCCGGGTGAGACCTCGCACCATGCTCCCGGCACGGAAGACGACGTAGCCCAGGGCGATGATGCCGCCCGCAAGGTGCAGGCCGTGCGCGGCGGTCAGCACATAGAAGAACGAACTGCTCGGGTTTGTGGCGAGATAGACCCCCCGGGAAGCCAGCTCTCGCCAAGCTACGAGTTGCCCGCCCAGGAACGCCAAACCCAGGACCAGCGTCGCGTAGAGCCAGCGATTGAACTGCGTCGCCGAACGACGCGCCAGCGCGCGGCGGGAGAGCTCCAGAGTCAGGCTGCTGGCCAGGAGTACGCCGGTATTCAACCAAAGGATGCGCGGGACGGCGATCGAAGCCCAGTCGAACGACATCCCGCGGCGTACGACCATGGCACTCGTGAAGGCCGCGAACAGCATCACGATGCCGCCCAGCCCGAACCACATGCCCAGGCGATAGGTCCGCGAGGGCACGCGATATCCTTCCCAACCGCCGCCACCGCCCGATCCGCCCGGACCGAAGCCACCGGAACCCCGGCCGGAGCCTCCCGGCTTTCCGGCCTTCGCAGGTTTAGTCGGAGTTAGGACTGTTGATGCCATGCGTTTCTGACCTAGACTCGGACGGGCCGTCACCCCCTGGAAACGTCCCGGGGGCCGTTCCCTTCTGACTCCTCGTTAGTGGTCCGCCGCCACTTCCTCCGGCGAGTTCTGCATGATGTAATCCTTCTCCGCGCCCGGCACGCTGAACTCGTAGGCGCCGTGGTAGATCACCGGATGTTTGCCGGCAAAGTTGTCGAAGGGCGGCGGCGAGGGAACGGTCCATTCGAGAGTGGTCGCTTCCCAGGGATTCTCCGTCGCCTTCTTGCCCTTGAAGAGACTCCAGATCAGGTTGAAGAGGAAAATGAGCTGCGCGGCGCCGGTGATGAACGCCGCGATGGAAATGAACCTGTGGACACTCATCAGCGGCAGCAAGAAGTTGTCGATAAACTCCGCATACCGGCGGGGATTGCCCTCCAATCCCAGGTAATGCATGGGCATGAAGATGGCGTAAACCCCCACGAAGGTGATCCAGAAGTGGATCTTGCCCAGGGTTTCGTTCATCATCCGGCCGAACATCTTGGGGAACCAGAAATAGGTGGCGGTAAAAATGCCAAAGATGGAAGCAACTCCCATGATCATATGGAAGTGTGCGAGAACGAAATAGGTGTCGTGAAAGTAGATGTCCAGAGGCGGCTGGCCCAGAAAGATACCGCTCAGGCCGCCGGTAACAAACAGCGAAACAAAGCCGATGGAAAACAGCATGGGCGTGCTGAAGCGAATCTTGGCGCCCAGCAGCGTGCCAATCCAGTTGAACGTCTTGATGGCGGAAGGAATCGCGATGGCCATAGTGAGGACCGAGAAGGCGAAGGCCGAGTAGGGGCTCATGCCGCTGACGAACATGTGATGGCCCCAGACGCAGAAGCCCAGGACGCCGATCGCCGACATGGCATACACCATGGCGCGGTAGCCGAAAATCGGCTTGCGGGCGAAGGTGGAGAGAACGTGCGAGGTCACGCCCATGCCCGGCAGAATGGCGATGTAAACCTCCGGGTGGCCGAAGAACCAGAACAGGTGTTGCCAGAGCAGCGGTGAGCCGCCGCTATGTAGAATGGGCTTGTCGCTGACCAGCAGGCCGCCGGGAATGAAGAAGCTCGTGCCGCCCGTACGGTCGAGCAGGAGCAGAACGCCCGCCGCCAGCAGAACCGCAAACGACAGCAGACCGAGGATGGCGGTCAGGAACCACGCCCAGCAGGTGAGGGGCAACTTCATCAGCGAGAGGCCGCGCGCGCGCAGGTCGAGCGTGGTGGCGATGAAGTTGATCGCGCCGAGCATCGAAGCCACGCAGAAGATGGCGATGGAGACCACCCAGAGCGTTTCGCCCACGGCCATGCCCGGACCCGCTGCTCCGCCCACGGCGCTCAGGGGCGGATACGACGTCCAGCCGCCGATCGGCGGCCCGTCGTGGATGAAGAAGGTGGCCATCAGAACCGCGAGGCCCGCGAAGGTGGTCCAGAACGAGAGCATGTTCAGCCGCGGAAACGCCATGTCCTCGGCGCCGATTTGCAGGGGCAGAAAGTAATTTCCGAAACCGCCCTGCGGCGCCGTGGTGAGCACGAAGAAAACCATGATCGTGCCGTGCAGCGTGAGAAGGGAGAGGTAATACTCCGGACTAATCACTCCACCCGGCGCGCCCAGCGGAGAGACCTTGTCGAGCAGCGGAATGCTCGCCTGCGGCCAGACCAGGTGAATCCGCATCAGGATGGAGAGCGTCAGGCCGACGAAAACCGAAAACAGCGCCAGGAGGTAATACTGGATGCCGATCACCTTGTGGTCGAGGCTGAAGATGTATTTCCAGATGAAGGCCTTGGGCGCCTCGTGCCGGTGAACGATTTCCGCTTGCATCTCTGCCATGAGCTATTTCTCCCCGTGCGGTCCGATCTGCGTCATTGCGCGGCAGCCATGTTCTGCAGCCATTTCTGATAATCCGGTTCGGTCATGACCTCGAAAAACGCTCGCATTTTGTAGTGGCCCAAGCCGCACAATTCCGCGCAGGCGATTTCGAACCGGCCGGTTTTCGTGGCTGTGAAGTGGATGGGAATTTCCATTCCCGGCACCAGGTCCTGCTTCAATCGCAGCTCGCGGACGAAGAACGAGTGCGTGACGTCCTTCGAGCGCAGAATGAGCTCCACCTGCTGATTCACCGGGACGGCCAGCGTGGCGGTGACGATGTCATCCTTGGAAGCCGCGTCGTGATCGCGGTCCAACCCCAGATAATTGCCGGTCGCATCGTCAACCTTGTTGTCGTCAATGTACTTGCCGGTCGCCGGGTCGTACTTGTCACCGATATGGACGGGGCCGAACTGACCGTCCGGCCCGGGGTAGCGAAAGTACCAGGCGAATTGCTGCCCCCAGACCTCCACGCGCATGGCGCCGGGGGCCGCGCCGACGAAGTGAATCCCCGCCCAGATGTGGTAGCCCATCAGGGTCAAGCCGATGAAGAGCACGGTCGCCGCGATGGTCCAAGTGGCTTCCAGCTTGTTGTTGCCGTGCGAGTAGCGGGCCTTCCTTCCGTCTCCCCGATCCCGGTAGCGCCAGACCGCGTAGGCAAGCGCCAGTTGGGCCAGAACGAAAATGATTCCCGTGATGATCAGCGTGAGCGTGAACTGGCGGTCGATGGCCCCGCCATGCTTGGAGATATCAATCGGGAACCACCACGTGTGCGCCCAAAAGAAATAGCCGGACAAGAGGGTGATAATGACCACCACGAGCGCTACAGCCAGCGCCATAACTTATCGCTCCTGCGTAAGCTTCCCGAGTCTCGAGCCGTGTGCCCTGGGGACCCGTCAGATGAGTTGAGAACGGACTAGCCCTGAGAAATTACTAGTTTCGCCCAAAAGACAAAAAGCCGCAAGAGACGAATTGTCCCTCTTGACCCAAGTCAAATATCGCTCGCGGCGTGAGACGGCGAGAGCCGGAGCGAACTCCGGCCCTCGCCGAGCGGATCGAATGCTGCCTGACACGCCCTTAAACGTGAAGTCGGCGGTCTTGGATTCTTTCGCCCCCACCGTGACTTTCAGTTCCTGGCGGACCTCACCTGAGCCAAAGCCTGCCGACCATGCCTCGATCGTGTAGTCACCCGGCGGCAGGCCCTCGATCGTGTAAGTGCCGTCGCTGCCCGTGACCGCGAAGAACGGGTTCTTGGTCACGCCGATGTACGCTCTCATCCAGGGGTGCTGGTTGCACTTCACGGGAATCATGATTTCCGGCCGCGAGAACTTCTGGTCGAGCGGCGCGGCGTTGGGCGCCTGGGACATGTTCCACTCGCGGTTGTCCTTGGGCATGGGATGGATGTTGTGGGTGGTGGCGTCCTTGGTCAGGATGCTCAGCGTCTGTCCCACCATGATGCCCAACACGTGCGGCTTGTACATGCAGCCGTCCTGGTCGAGCTCGACGGGCGTGCTCGGCGTGGCGAAGGTGTACTTCTCGGCGCCTGCCTTCACGTAAACGAAAACGTTGGGCAGCGTGCCGTTGCTGTTCAACTCGCCATCCTCGGCGTAGACCGGCTGCCCACCGTGCTTCTCGACGCAGACGGGGTCTTGGTCCATCATGATGCGGGCCACCTTGGGTTTGGTCCCTTGGAAGCTGACCTTGCCGGTGATGCTGCCCACGGTGGACTGATCGATCGGCGTCGGCGCGGCAGTCTGTTCGGCCGGGGTCGCACTCTCTTCAGGCGCCGTAGTTTCTTTCTGCCCGCACCCGACGAAAACGAGTGCGGCAACACAACACAGAGTCAGGAAGATTTTCCTTTGCATGGTTTGATGCCTTCCTCCCAGAATTGAATTCAATCCTCTAATGAGCGCTTGCCAGCGTGGCGATGGGGCTGTGTCCGAGGCTCGCCGAGTTGTTGCCGGGCCTCGGGGGACTTGCGCCGGAAGCCGCCAGCCCAGCGCTCATGCCGATGAGACGTCGCTGCTCTTCCGGAGTAATTTCGAACATGTAACGGACCAGCAGGTCCGCCTGGTCACCCGTGTAGCCTGCGAAGCTCGGCGGCGTGGGCCCGGAAAAGACCCAGTGGTCGCCGTCGCGCTTGAAAAGGCCCGAGGGCATGGCCGTACCCGGACTGATCATGGAGGGATCGAGGATCCAGCGCTTCGTCCATCCGGGCTTGAGGCGCTCGCGGGCTAGCAGGAAATTCGGCGCGGTGGCGAAGCGGTCGTGCGCCGGGACGCCCGTGGCATGGCATTTCAGGCACGGCGCCGCGCGGCTGGTGAAGAGGGCCCGGGCCAGGGCCAGTTCCTGAGTGGTCAGCGGTTCGAGCCTCTGCGGGATGTACGGGATCGGCTGCGACGCCATCGCCTGGAAGAATCGTACCAGTTTCCGCACCTCGCCGGGCGAGAAATAGAACGTCGGCATGCGGACCTTCAGGTACGGCCGCACGCCGTCGCGGTCTGTGTCCGTGTCGCTCAGGGCGGGGTTGGAGAGGAATTTGAGCAGCCAGTCGGGCGTCACGCGCGCGCCCTCGGTAAGGAGTTTGGGCGGCAACTGGTCTTTCCACTCCGGCGTCTGGTAGTGCGGGATTCCCATCAGCGCCGAATCCTGGCCGACCTTGAACTGGTGGCAGCCCATGCAGTTGTACTTCTTCACAACCCACCAGCCCTCCTGGACGTCACGGCGGGCATCCTCCGGCAGGTGGAAGTAGCGCTTGGGCAGCGTGGGATCGACCGCGCCCATCAGAAACGTGGTGAGGGCGGTGACTTCCTGCGGCTTCATATCGAAGTCGGGCATCTTCAACTCTTCGCCCTCGGCCTTGATCAACCCCTCGTCGAACATCTCGGGCTTCTCGAGTTTGTGCTCGAAGAAGCCTTTGTGGCTGTACCAATCCTTCTCGCGGGCCTCCTTCACGAACAAGCCGAAATCGAACTGCTCGAGAGGTTTCGAGCCTTCCTTGGTGAGCTCGGTGCCGATGCGGCCCTCTTGCTCGAGCCCGACGATCTCGTGGCAACCCGCGCAGCCGTAGCGCTTCACGATTTCCCGGCCCTCCGCCATCAGCTTGGGATCGTTCAGCCACGCGGCTGGCGGGTAGGAAGACGGATCTTTCTCCTTAAGGGTCTCCAGGTAGCTGGCGATATCGCGCGCTTCCTGCCAGGAAAGGCGCAGGTTGGGCATCACGGTCATCTGCTCGACTTGCAGCTCGTGGCCGTCGTTCGGGCATTTCGAATGCTGGAGGTCGAAGACGAACTGGAGCCCGTGTTTCTTGTAGTCTTGTTCGGTGAGATCGCGCTTCTCGAAGGGGCAATAGGGCTCCGTCCGCTCGCGGGGATCGTGAATCCAGCGGACGAGGTAATCGTAGTTGTCCTTCTCGCCCACGCGCAAAAGGTTGGCCGCGAACGTGCCGCCGACCCGGTTGGAGCCTTCGCCCACGGAGTGGCAGCCCATGCAGCCACGCGTCTCAAAACTCTCCTTGCCCTTCACCGCATCGCCCGGGGGCTGGGCAGTCCCCGATTGCCAGATGAAGGCGGCGACGGGTTTCAGCTCCTCGTCCTCGTCTTCGTCCCACCGGAAGCGCGGCATGCGGGTGGTGGGCCGGAAGGCGTGGGGGTTCCGGATCCAAACCGTAATCCATTCCGGCCGCAGCTTGACGCGGACCTCTTTCAAGTCCGGCCCGACCTTCTTGATTTCCCGCAGCAGGTTTCCCGCGCGGGAGTTCATCTGGTCGATCCGCCCGTCGATGTCGCTGATGTAGACACGAAGGGCGTCCGCTTTCGTGTAAAAGGCGCGGGCCGACTCATTGTCCGGCGCGTTGTCGCCGGCCTGGATGGTGCGCTGGATTTCGATTTGGGTCTCGTGGCGCTGTGTCTCCAGTTGTGAGATCTGCTGCTGAGTCGAGACCAGCTCTTCGGGCTCGGAGTCGTAGCCCTGGAAGCGGTGGCAACCCATGCAGCCGCGCCACTCGAACAAATCTTTGCCGAGGCTGAGCACCGGCGCGTGGTCCACGACCATGTCGCTGGCGTGGCACTGCTGGCAGCCCGCCTCGTAATTGGCCTTCGGGTGCAGGGGCGAGAGCCAGTGCTCGTAATTGCCGTGCGCCGACTGGACGCTCGCCACCTCCATACCGTTGCCCCCGTGGCAGGGCGTGCAACCGAACTTCTCCGGGTCGTGGATCTTGAGCAGTTCCATGTCCGGGTGGCTGGTGAAGGCGCGAGCCATGCGATCGTGCTCGCCGCCCATGTCCTTGCGGGTCAGAACCACGGGCTCGCGAATGCCCAGGTGGCAGGACTCGCAGCGGTCCACGATGCCCGCGTCCGGGTTATTGATCTGCCGGATCTCGATCGGGGAACTCTTCGCCTTGTTGAGCAATCCCTGGAGTTGCTCCGCGCTCAAGCCGTTGAGGTGGTCCGTCACGTACGAGTCCCGTTGCTTGCGCAGTTCGGAGATGGGCCGGAGGATTTCCGCCTTTTCGCCGAGCAGACGTGCCTTCATATCCCGCAGGCGGCTGAATTCCGCCTCGAGCTGATCGAAATTGAATTTCACCCGCTCGTCCTGCCCGCCACTCTCCAGAGGAGGCAGGCGGAGTTCGAACGGCCCGCGTTTGTACTCGTCGAGGTCCGCCCCCACGGAGCGTTTTGTCCCCTGACTGGACGTGTGCTCGATGATGTAGATTCGCGAATTGACGTAGGCGCGGGCGGTGGTGTAGGCGTCCGTGACCACGCTCAGACGTTGGTCGATGCGGGATGCCTGGCTGTCAATCGCTCCCACTTTATCCTGGACGGATTCTTGCAGGTCCTTCAGCTTCTCGTCGAGCTGCTGGTATTCTGCGGAAGCGCGAATGGCCTTCTCCGCGGCGGTCTGCTTGGGGATCTCCTTGCGCAGAAACGCGGCGTAACGGCGGGCGAATTCCGCCTCGTACCTCTTCCACGGGCGCAGGCCCAAGAACTCATCGTAGAGCGCCCACGAAGTGGCGAGAAGCAACAACACAGCGCCGATGAAGATGAGCAAAGAGAGGGACGAGCCGACGACCGGATCCCGGTCCGGGGTCTCAGGCATAGTCGCTCTCCCCGCGGCGGGGAACCCGGTCGCTCAGATGTTGAACCACGGCGTGACCCATATGTATTTGATCCGGAACACGAGCCGCAACAGAATCTTGATGGGCAAAGTGAGCATGACAATCAGGAAAACCTGCATCGTGACGTATTGCAGCAGATTCATCCGCTGGTGAATCTTGCGATTGAATTCCGTCAGCGTAATGAGTTTGTGTATGCCGAATCCTGCAATCGCCATATAGGCGCCCACGGCCAAAGCCCCGAAGACGATCTTTCCCGGCACCGAAGTGATATGAAAAATGTCGGGCAGGTCGCGATTCACCTCGAAGACCACGCGGCTGGGGTCCCAGGTTTGGCCCGGCCAGAACAACATCCATCCCGGCCCGCGCAGGAACGTGCCGATGACGATCATGGTGAGCCAGAGCACCAGAAAACCGAAGCAGAAGGTGCCGATGGCGAACCTGCGCTGCTTCCAGGTGTAGTAGCCGGAGCCCAGAGGATTGCTGTCGATATAAGGAATCACCATCAGGCCGAAGATGATGAGCGTGGGCATCACCACGCCCGCCATCCAGGGGTCGAAGTAAACGAGCATTTCCTGCAGCCCCAGGAAGTACCACGGCGCCTTGGCCGGGTTCATGGTGAGGTTGGGATTGGCGAGCTCTTCGAGCGGAGCATTGAGCGTGATCGACCAGACGATCAGAATTACCGTGACGAGGATCGCCGCCAGGAACTCGATGCGCAGCAGGAACGGCCAGACGTGCACCTCTTTCGTCCAGCCCGGCTTCCAGGGAAGAACTTTGCGGTGATGCGTCTTGGCGAGTTGCGGGTCGGCCTCGAGCTGCCCGATGAGTCGGTCGTTGGCCACCGCCTGCCGCAGCCCGTACCAGGCATAAAAAGGAACCAGGAAAATCAGGGCGACGATCGGAACGTTGTCCGGTGCGGAGACAATCTCCCAGAGTTGATGCCAGTCCATGAAATCAGTTCACAGTTGACAGTCAGCAGTTGACAGTTAACAGTTAACAGCAGCGAATGTGAGTCGGTGGCTCTTGTCGACGCTGCCGGAGTCAGTGGGTATTCAGCCCGACTCCCGACTCCCGACTCGCTACTCCCGCTCGCTCTTATCCTTGCTGCGGTGCAACGTAAACCGTCGGCCCCTTCTTGATTTCCGACTCGAGCTGCACGGGCGCGGGGCCGGAAATCCCGCCGTCTTTCCTCACCCGCCAGAAATGCACGCCCATGAAGACTGAAGCGATCAGGGGAATCGCGATGCAGTGCCAGATGTAGGCGCGCAGCAGAGCATTCGCGTCCACAATCGAGCCGCCCAGCAGCGCAAAGCGCACATCGTTATACGCCGTCATGCCGAGCTGCGGCCCGAACGGCCCTTCGTGGCCGAGCAGTGGCGTGGCGCGCGCCATGTTCGTGCCCACCGTCACCGCCCAGAAGCCCAACTGATCGTCGGGCAGCAGGTAGCCGGTGAAAGAGAGCAACATGGTCAGCACGAGGAGGATGACGCCCACCACCCAGTTGAATTCGCGCGGCCGCTTGTAAGAGCCCGTCAGGAACACGCGGAACATGTGCAGCCAGACGGTGATGATCATCAAGTGAGCAGCCCAGCGGTGCATGTTGCGCAAGAGCTTGCCGAAGGGCACGTCGCTCATCAGGTAGACGATGTCGCGGTAGGCCTGGCCTTTCGTCGGGTGGTAGTAGAACATCAGCAGCACGCCGGTGATCGTCAGCACGATGAAGAGATAAAAAGTGATCCCACCCATGCCCCACGTGTAGCTGTAGCGCACGGCGTCACGATTGATCTTGGCGGGATGGAGATGGAGAAAGACGTTGGAGAGCACGCCCAGCGCGCGGCTGCGTTCCGTTTCGTCGTGCTTGACGCGGAAGATGGATTTGTAGAGCGAGGTCTTCTGCGGCTGCTTGAGAGGCTCAACGACGTCTTTCTTGACCTTCTCAGTCAAGACCTTCGCCTGCTCGCGAGCTTCGTCAACGAGAACCGACAGCCTTTTTTTCTGTGACCCACCGTTTTCCTGGTCGCCCATGTAAGGTTCCTGCTGTAGCGCCGCTCTATGAGCGGCGGTTCTTGAACGGGGGAGTGTCGCCGGTCATAGACCGGCGCTATAGAGCCCGTCTCTACACCGGGATAAACGCTCCCGGATCGTTGAACTGATCGGTCCCGCCCTTGGGCCAGGAGTAGAGCTTGCTGGTATCCACGATCATCTCCCCCTGCGCGTCGAGCTCGACGCGCGCGCGGTCCATCGGCCGCGGCGCGGGGCCCTCGAAGTTGATGCCTTCCGGCGTGTAGCCACTGCCGTGGCACGGGCACTTGAACTTGTTCTCGCTCGGCTTCCAATCGGGCGTGCATCCCAAATGCGTGCAGCGCGCGAAGATGATGAAAATCCGGTCCGCCTCGCGCACCACCCAAATGCGCGCCAGTTGTTTGAAGCGCTCGTCCACACCCAGCGAGAAATCCGACGGATAGCCGATGTTGAAGACCGTCGTGGGCTCGAACAACGTGCGCGGGAAAAAGAAACGCAGAAACATCAGGAAATTCGCGGCCAAAAACGCCCCGATGCTCGTCCAGATAAACCTCCGCCGCTGCTTGCTCGGCAACGGCTTCTCATTTTTCTTGCCGGCGGCGATTTTGCCGGCGCTTTTGGAAGCGGGCTTGGGAGCCGGCGCGGCCGCAGGCGCGGCGGACGGTTTGGCAGGAGCCGAGGCGTGCGTGTCGTCGGCGTTCGACATCCGTGGTCCCTCGCGCGATGAGAGGTGAATACCGGTCAGATTATGAGAGCGAGCCCGAACACTTTAATTTATCCAAGCGGCGACAAATCTGTCAAGGCGATTCAGTGCGGAGAAAAATGAGAGACATCAAAAACTGAGCTCGCCACGCTCCGCGTTCTGCTTCAGGGAGAGTTTGGCATATCGCGACAACAGCTCGACGAAGTCTGCGCAATTTCCGTTCTGCCTCAGGCTTGCTGCTTGTTCCCCCCGAACCCCACACAATTCGCCCCCAATCAGATATGATGCCGGAAGGATCCGGCGAGGTTTCTCCGCGCGCCGATCCCTGCTCTATGAAGGCATTCCTCAAACGGCTGGCCGCGCAGTTGGTGGGTTGGGCCTTCATCGTGGTGGGAATCGTCGGGTTGTTCCTGCCCATCCTACAGGGAATCCTCTTCATCCTCATCGGACTGATCATCCTCTCCACGCAGTACTCCTGGGCGCACCGGCTGATGGAGAGAATCCGCGCCCGCTTCCCGCGTCTGGCGCAGAAATCCCACGAAGCCTCGACCCGCGCCCACCTCTGGCTCGAACGCATCTGGGGCCGCCGAGAGTAACCGGCGCTCCGAGCCAATCCCCTTCCACGAATTCATCACAGTGAGCGTTTCGACGGCTGCAACGATGATCCAGTAGATTGCATTCCGTTCTTTCACGATGGCGATCCTGGTGGATGACCGTCGCATCGCCGCCATCCTGGGAGTCTCACCCGCAGCCTCATTGTTCGGCTCCCTCCGCCCGCAGCGCGCTCCCGCCCTGCCGGACGCCCCCGACGCTTGGCTGCGGACCCGCAGGATGGTCGCAGAGACGGGCGCAAAGATCGGATCGACGGGGCGGACTTTTTGTCCAATATTTCAAGGATTCTGTCATTTCGTCCCTTGACATTACACATCTGTGGTCCTAGATTTGGCGCAACTTTCTTCCCAGAAGCCTAAGCGGAGGTGCTTCGATGCGCCGGACATTCCTTACAGCAATGGCAGTCTTAGTGTGTTTTCTCTACAGGGCAGAAGTGCGCGGACAAGAGACGGAAGCCACGGCCAACCCGCCGTCCAGTGCCGCAGCGTCGAGCAGTTCCGTGCCGCGGCTGATTCGCTTCAGTGGCACGCTGCGCGACCAAGCAGGCAAGCCTCTCAGTGGACCGATGGACGTAAGCTTCTCGATATTTGCCGAGCAAGAAGGCAGCAGTCCCCTCTGGTGGGAGACGCAGACCGTGCAAGCGGATGCGCGAGGACGTTACAGCGCGCTGCTCGGGGCGATGCAGCCGGAGGGATTGCCTTTGGAAGTTTTCATCACCGGCAAGGCGCGCTGGCTGGAGGTGATGGTGGAAGGCGGCGCGACGATGCCGCGCGTCTTGCTAGTGAGTGTGCCGTATGCGTTCAAGGCGGGTGACGCCGAGACGCTGGGCGGCAAGCCGGCGGCGGCGTACGTGGCTTCGGACCAACTCAAGGACCAGGTGCAGAGCCAGTTGAAGGCGGCGACGGGGAGCACCGACATCGGCCTGCGCAGCCTGGAAATGATGGTGGCGAATCCCGCCGCGACGCCTCGGGCGATCGCGGAGGGTCCCTCGACGTTCACCTGCGCGACGAGCGGCACGTGTGTGGGGGTGACGCAGAGTGGCACGGGGACGCCGCTGTTAGCGAGCTCGACGACGGCGAGCGCGGTGGTGGCGGCGCTGCGCGGCGAGGCGGCGAGCACGGCGGGCAGCGGGGTTTTGGGCTGGGCGAAGGCGACGACCGGCACGGCGGTGGGTGTGAAGGGACAAACGGATAGCACCGGGGGAATGGGGATCTACGGCCTGGCGACGGCGGCCACGGGGACGACGTTCGGGGTGCGAGGCGACACGTTGAGTCCCAGCGGGCGGGGGGTATACGGCAACGCCACAGCAGGCACGGGGGTGACATACGGGGTGCTGGGCATTGCGGCGAGCATCACCGGGATCGGGCTGGCCGGTCAGGCAACAGCGGTGACGGGGAGCACGATCGGGGTGCGCGCGGTGAACAGTTCGCCGGCGGGCACGGCAGCGATCTTTGATGCGCTGGGCGGCGGGAAGATC
>JAIQGB010000104.1 GCA_020072905.1 Terriglobia bacterium
GAAGCGCGAGCTCACGCTGCCCCCCTGGGCGTCCCCCCCGACATTGCGGCGACGGCGGGGGTCACGACGGTCGTGGACGCCGGCACAGCGGGAGCCGAAACATTCGCGCAGGAAAAGGAAGAAGTGATCGATCACTCCAGGGTTCGGGTGCTGGCTTTCCTGAACATCGTCGCCAATGGGATGAACGGTGGGCTGGAGCAAACCGTGGATCAGATGGACCCTCAGCTCTGCGCGGAAACCATCAAGAGATTTCCCGGCGTGATCGTGGGTGTAAAGACGGCTCATTACTGGACGGAGAAGCCCTGGGACGCCGAACATACGCCCTGGGCGGCCGTCGATCGCGCCGAGGAATGCGGCCGCCTGGCCAACGTGCCGGTGATGGTTGACTTTTGGCCTCGCCCGGACCGCAGCTATGCTGACCTGATCCTGAAGAAAATGCGGCCCGGCGACATTCACACGCATGTTTTTGCTCAGCAGTTTCCGATCCTCCTTCCTGACGGCAAGCTCAACCCCATTCTGCTCGAGGCTCGCCGCCGGGGAGTGATCTTCGATGTTGGCCATGGGGCCGGAAGTTTCTGGTTTCGGAACGCCGTACCGGCGGTTAAACAGGGGTTTGTCCCCGATTCCATCTCCACGGATCTG
This sequence comes from Terriglobia bacterium, assembly GCA_020072905.1. Lineage (GTDB taxonomy): Bacteria > Acidobacteriota > Terriglobia > UBA7540 > UBA7540 > JAIQGB01. Next base: position 643 of record JAIQGB010000104.1, read on the forward strand.
CATACGGGCGACTTCACGGCCCTAAACATGACGATGGTAATGTCGAAGTTACTTTCGATGGGCGTCCCGCTCCAGGACATCATTCGACGCTCCACGGTTGCGCCGGCGGAGGACATTCATCGGCCGGATCTCGGAACCCTCTCGATTGGAAAAGAAGCCGACATCGCGGTTCTGGATTTGCAGCATGGGAAATTCGGCTATATCGATTGCGGTTTCGCCCGCATGGATGGCGACGTAAGGCTGGTTGCCCGCATGACGATTCGCGCGGGGCAGATTCTTTACGATCCTTCCGGCCTGAGCATGGTGGAATGGGAGAAAGCTCGTCAGCAGTATTTCAACACGCCGGAATCCGGCAGCTCTACGCCCGCCCGAGCGGACGACTACCCGCGCTGGTGAAGGCTGCCATTTTGGATCCGCGCCGAGCCAAGGGAGCCTGGACAATCGCCTGGCCGCCTCGCCGCGGGAGGAGGGCGGCGACGAATTTCCGGTGCTAACTCTATTCTGGGGAGGATTCCCATGCCTCGATTTCTTTCGCGTCGCAAGTTTTTCGGAAAGAGCGGACAGGCTCTCATGGCGACAGGTGCCGCCCTGAGCGGCGGCGCTTTCGCCGAGGCCCACGGCAAGTCCGCTCCCTCCGCGAAGGGAGTGGACTATTACCGCAAGCTTGGCGTCACTCCGTTCATCAACGCCGCAGGCACGTACACGATTCTTTCCGCTTCCACCATGCCAGAGGAGGTGCAGGCGGCGATCGCCGAGGCGTCAAAGTATCCGGTACAAATCGAGGAACTGCACGTCGCCGCGGGAGAGTATCTGGCGCGACGTCTCCGCTGCGAGGCGGCGCTTGTAACGGCCGGCGCCGCTTCCGCGCTGACCCTCGGCACAGCGGCCTGTATTACCGTCGGAAACGATCCAGCCATCATCAGTATTCCTACCGACATGAGCGGGTTGAAGAATGAAGTCATCGTTCAGAAAGCTCATCGCTACGATTACGACCACGCCCTCCGCAATTGCGGAATCCGCTTCGTCGAAGTTGAAACGCTCGCCGACTACGAGGCCGCTTTCAACGACCGGACGGTCATGGCCCATTTCTTTAACGCTGCGGAGCACGGTGCGATCAGCCGGGAAGATTGGGTGCGCGTCGCACACCAGCACGGCGTCCCTTGTTTCAACGACGCCGCTGCCGACGTCCCCCCCATTGCCAATTTGTGGAACTACACGCAGATGGGATTCGACCTGGTGACGTTCTCGGGCGGAAAAGGGATCCGCGGCCCGCAGTGCACCGGGCTGCTGCTGGGTCGAAAGGACCTGATCGCCGCAGCGGTGAAGAACAATTCGCCGTATTCCAACACGGTTGGACGCGGGATGAAGGTCGCCAAAGAGGAGATTATTGGCTTGGTGGCGGCCGTGGATTGGCTGCTCGCCCAGGACGAACAGGCGATGCAAGCCGAGTTCCAGCGACGGGCGGAACGAATCGCGCAGCACCTTAAGAGGCTTCCCAGCGTCGAGACCAAGATCTTTGTTCCCCCTGTCGCCAATCAGGTTCCGCACCTGCTGATCACCTATGATCCTCAGCACATCGAGATTACCGGGCGTGAGGTTATGGTGAAATTGCGTCAGGGGGAGCCTCGAATCGAATTGAACCCGGCCACCGGCGGCGGCTCGGCAAGCGCCGGGTTGCAGTCAGGAGAGCACACCATTGTTGTGGGTGTCTGGATGATGGAACCGGGCGAAGATCTTATCGTGGCGCGACGCCTGCGGGAAGTGCTACGCGAGGCCACCCGGGCCTGATAACCTGCCCCGAGTCTAGGTTCCAGGCAGAGGTGAGTATCCCCGCGCGCTTGGGTCGAGGTATCCAGCCGATGCCTGACCTGTGACGACAACCGGCGGGCCATTGGACGGGTTGCCCAGTGCTTAGGATCGAATCCCGTGGCGCTTTTCGGAAAACACCTTTGACCTCGCGCCGGTCGGAGTTTTCTTCAACCAGTTCCATTATCCCGGTTTGCTGGTTGGCGGTTCTTTCGACGCCGGAATTACTCCACCTGCTGCAGATTCAGCGCAATTCGCACTCCATTCACCAGCACAATGCTTTCGTTTATCAGATCCTGGTTGGTGATGGCGAGGTCTGCGAACTGGTGAAGAGATGTCAGTGGGCAGATGTACTCAAGCGCCTCGGAAGAGGCGGCGTTGGAGGCAAATTGATCCAAGACCGTGATGTCCAGACCGGAGATCTCTTGGCCGTCAGGGACCTTGGCGAGAAGGTCTTTCAGGAGCGGAGCGAGGAAGAGATCAAAGCTCTGAGCGGCCCGCCTGTAAATGGAGGTTCCGTTCCTGTCGAAGGGCGTGGGGTTCCGAAGGGTCAACTGCAAATAGATCTTGTCACGGAAGAGCACCAGAGACGGCGGGGCGTACTCTACAAGGTGAAAACGCGCTGCGCCATCCTTGGTCAGCGTGTCAAACTGGGACTGATATTTGTTCTGGAGCGCCTCAGCGTCCGCCCGAGTGGGCACTCTGTTGGTCACCAGACTCTGCGCGGATATCGGAGCAGTCCCGTCCGCCGCTCGGGGAGGCGGCATGTGGAAGCCCGGAGGCAAGTCGGGATTGGCCGCCGGTAAGCGCACCGCTGATCCGGAAGCCGGAGAGCGAGATTCCGTTTCGGTAGGCGGGACCGGCTCACTTTCAACGGCCGCCGAGGTCTGGCTGGGTCTTGTTTTGTCGAGGCTCTCGGCCGGATTCGGGTCACGTTCACCCAGGGCCAAACCGAGCTCCTTGCCATCCACGAAGACCTCTGAGGCGCTGAGGATCTCCTGCTTCTGCGCTTCCTTCTCTGTCTTCGGATAGGCAAACGCATCGTCCTTGGCGAAGACCAGGACAAGGTTCTCCCTTCCCTCGTAGCTGTAGCGCTGGGATTCCCTTCGAACGTGGTAAGAGATTTCAAAACCAAAAGCGTCGAAGTCCGTGGGGTTGGCGAAATGCTTGGGCAGCAGGGCCAGGATCGGAGCCACGACATCGTCCAGAACCCGGTTGGCACGCTGATTCTGCGTCAGCAGATCGGCGTTGAATGCAGCATTGTAGTTGCCGGAGATCTTCAGGACCGTCCGCTCGTGGAAGCGGACGAACTCCAATCCGCGCTGGTCGGCACCTTCCTGATCCTTGGGATCCAATCCCAGGTACCGACTGGGAACGAAGCGAAAGGGAAACTTCATCCCGGCAATTTCCCGATTGAGGTCTACCAGTTGGGCCAGGTAGGTTTTCTCAAGTGCCTTCAGTTGCGGGCTGCGGATTTCGGCGGGACTTACTTGAGCCAGCGAGAGCTTGGAGCCCCAGAGCAGCGCCACTCCCACCAGGGCCAGCCGCTTGTTGATCGATTTGTGCGCGCGGGTCATGGAATCCTATTTTACCGAATATTGAGGTCCGGGGCGGGCGGGAGGCTGGTAGGAGGGCTGGGCAATCGCCCGCATGAACACGATCACCGCCTGAACTTCGTCCGGCTTCAGGGTCCTGCCCCAGGGGGGCATCATCGCAGATTTCCCCATTGCGCTTCCGCCCAGGGTGATCGTGTTGCGCACAAACTCGTCGCTGAGCGGATTGAAGGTGGCGCCGTCGTTGGCGAGCGGGGGCGTGGGAGTCAGGTTCGACCGATTGGAAGGGCCGGCCGGACTCGAGTCGGCGTGGCACCACACACAGTAAGTGTAGAACACGCGCTTGCCCTGCGCCTGCTGGTAGTTGAGCGGAATCTGCTTTTGCGGGTCGTTCCAATCCGACTCCACATCATAAGCGCGCGAAAGAGGGTCGGGCTTTGCCGCGATGGTCTTCTGCTGGCAGGATGTCGCCAGGGCCGTCAACGCCAGGGCGACGAGCAAGGACAGATGTCGTCGTTTCATCGCGCACTCCCCGCTCCGGGGGCGGCCGGCTTGGCGGCGCCGCCTTGTCGGAGGGTCATCAGGTAAGCGGCCAAGGCCGTCACCTCCTGCTCCGGCAACGTGCGTCGCGGCTCGATCGTTCCGGGCACAAGCCCCTGCGGATCCCTTAACCACTCTTCGATCCACGCAGCGTTCATCCAGTTCCCGACATTGGTCAGGTTCGGTCCCACATAGCCGCCCGAAGATCCGATCGTGTGACACGACCGGCATTGGTATTTCACTTCGTAAAGCTGTTTGCCCAGGCGGGCCGCTTCCGGCGTGAGGTCCTTCGATGTGACACTCCCCAAGTTCACGGCGGGGCTTTGCGTGACCATCGCGAGATAGTCCGCGAGGGTGGCGGCTTCCGCGTCGGTCATGTTGAACTGCGGCATACGGAGCGTGAGCGTCGGGCGCAGGGTTTGCGGGTTCTTCAAGAAGGCGACCAGCCAGGAGCGCTGCGCGCGCGACCCTTCGTAAGAAAGGTCAGGGGCGAGCGTGCCGCCGTAGCCGTTGAAGCGATGGCAGACGTAACATTTGTACCGTTCGTAAACTTCGCCGAAGGCACCGGCAGGGTGGAATCCTGGTTTCGGTGCGGGCACAACAAGCTTGGCCAAACCGGATGAGGACGGACCGCCTGTCATGCTGAGCAGGGCCGTCGTCAACGCCTCCAGATGCCTGGGCGCCAGTTGGTACTGAGGCATGCGGGCGGCCGGATTGACGGAAACCGGGTCCGTGATTTTCGCCTGAATGTACGCGATCAGGGTCCGGGGAATCTTGGCTTTGCTGAACTCCAGTTGGGAGAGCGTCTTGCTGCCCAGGTTGGAGAGATTTGGTCCGAAGTCCGCCTGCGGGCTAACTCCTTTGACGAAATGACAACTGGCGCAACCCTTTTCCAGAAAGAGCCGCTGCCCGAGCTGGATTTCTTCCTGCGCCGGCCCTTCCAGTCTGGGAACATCGCTCATGAGGTCGGGGTCGGTCAACTTCGAGAGGATGTACCGGGTCACTTTGTATAGATCTTCGTCCGACCAGCCATAGCGCGGCATCTGGCTGTGGGGCATGGAGGCTTGGGGATTCCGCAACCAGGCGAGAAGCCAGTCGGGATTTACCTTGCTCCCCACCTTGGTCAGCTCGGGTCCGATTTCGCCGCCGATCAGTTTGGTTTCTCCGGCGCGCGTCACGGCCACGGAGTGACACGTTGTGCAGAACATCTGGCGGAACCGCACCTCGCCTTGGTCCACCGTGTCAGGTTTCCTCTCCAGCGCCGCTACGACTCTTGGGTCGAGTTTAGCCGTCTCGGCTGGCCCCGTCCGGAGTGAACTCAAGTAAGCGGAAAGGGCTCGCAGTTCCTTCTCATTGAGCCGGAACTGGGGCATGCGCGGCTCTTCCTCGTTTTCCACGCCGTCCACAGTGGTATTGCCGTTGCTGTCCGTGATTGTCCGTGGCTCTTTCAACCACTTGTAGAACCACGCGCGGCTCGCCTTGCTCCCGACACTGGTCAAATCCGGGCCGAGCATGGCCGGGCGAGTAATCCCTTCCAGGCGGTGGCAGCCGGCGCAGTTGAGCTTGACCAGCAGCTCGCGTCCAACGTCAAGCTGGGGTGTTTCCGGCAGAGTCCCGCGGTGGCAGACTCCACAGGAAGCCTGAATGTAGCGGACAGGGAGAAGCGGCTGCTCCCAGGCGAGGGTTGTTTCGTGAGCTTCCCTGACCTCCGTGGCCAAGCCCTGGCCCCGGTGGCAGACGACGCAGCCCCACTTCTCCACCTGATGGGGCATCGGGGTATGGGCACGGAAAGGCTGAGGCACAGAGACATCAAGCAGACTGGCCTGATGGATGCCCTGATGGCAGGTCGTGCAGCGGTCGGTGACATTCATTTCCGGGATCCAGATCTGATCGATGCCGGGGTGAAAGTCTGCCAACAACTGCTTGGTGTCCGGCCGCGTTTCGGCGAAGCGGACATAGTCCCGCCGGGACTGTTTCCATTCCTGGAGCAGGTCTTTGACCGGAGAGACCGCTAGAACGCCCAAGAACAGGACACTCGAGATCGCGAAAGCCCGCCGCAACCTCTTCGGGATTTTCCCCATATCCTCGGGACTCACGCTATCTCCAGGGCCAAATCCACGACCAACCAGGGCCGCGGAAGAATGTGCCGACAATCGTCAGCGTCAGCGCTACCGCAATGAACCAAGTCATCACCCACCAAGGCAGCGGCCGCGCGCGCAGGAAATCCGCCAGCCGCCCCTGCCCGGGCGAAAGAAAGTTGGAGAGTAGAACTCCTCCTGCGACAAGGACAGTTGGAGCGATGACCGTCCAGGCCTGATAGGCCACCAGGATCGCCAGCAGCGCTACCACTGTCCCCACAACGAGCGGGAAGCGACGACCCCGACGGGCTGCCCAAAGCGGCGCGCCCTCAATATTGACGTTGAAGTACGGAATGACGATGAGAGCCACAACCACCAACGTAGGAATCAGAACGCCCCCCACCACGGGTGGAAAATAGTGCAAAAGCTCCTGCAAGCCCAGGAAATACCACGGCGCCTTGGCCGGGTTGGGGGTCAGCAACGGGTTGGCCAGTTGCTCGAGGGGCGCGTCCCAGAACAACGCGATCGCCACCAACACGATGGTCAGCACTTGGAAGGCGATGGCCTCGCGCAGAATGACGTGGGGGAACGACATCACCTGTCGCCCCACGTCGCCCTTCACCTTGGCGGAGGTCTTCTTGGTGATGAAGACGATGCGCTGCGGGTCCTTGAGCGCGTCCGACCCGAATCCCGCCTCGTATTTAGCCTTTTCGCTCATGATCCTCTCGCACGGTGAGTCCGCCGTCCTTTTGGATTCGCCAAAAGTGAACGGCAATCAGGATCACCGCCGCCAAGGGAAGGATGACGCAGTGCAACACGTAAAACCGCAGGAGCGCGTTCTCGCCGATGATGTTTCCACCCAGCAGGAGGAATCGAATCGGGTGGCCCAGAATCGGGACGTAGGAAATAATATTCGTACCCACCGTAATCGCCCAGAAGGCCAGTTGGTCCCAGGGGAGCAGGTAGCCGGTGTAGCTCAAGAACAACGTGACGAGGAGCAAGCCAACTCCCACCACCCAGTTGAATTCGTGGGGAGGCTTGTAGCCGCCGCGGAAGAAGACGTGAAACATGTGCCAGAAGACGGCAGCGACCATCACCTGCGCCGCCAGGCGGTGGAGATTGCGCAGGAAGACGCCGTTCGCGACCACGAACCGAAGGTCCTTCATGTCGCGGTACGCCTCGGGCACCGCGGGATGGTAGTAGAACATCAGCAGGACGCCGGTGACGGTTAGCACCACGAACAGGAAAAACGAAAACGAGCCGAGGTAGTAGGTGGCGCGCAGGCGCAGGGACTTCTCGCGGACTTTCACCGGCAAGACGTGCAGGAAGATGTTCCCAAAGATTGCCAGGCTGCGAGTGCGGTTCGTGCGTGCCGGGCCGCGGCGGAAAATGGATTTCCAGGCGCGCGTGCGTCTCAAGTGGTTCAGGGTTTGCTGTGTCCAGGTAGTGGCCATCCGCCCTCTCAAACCTTCAAGACCTGTGTCTCCTTGACGGTCTCCAGTTTGTCGACCAGAAGCTGCCCGTCGGCGGTGAGCCGAAGGGCGAAATGGGGTAGAGGGCGAGGCGCGGGCCCCGCGATCTTCGTTCCCTCGCGCGTAAATTTGCTTCCGTGGCACGGGCATTCAATCTGGTCGTCTTCCGGCTTCCATTGGGTGATGCATCCCAGGTGCGTGCAGACTGCCGAGACCGCGTAGAACCCCGCTAGCGTCCTCACGACGTAAACTTCCTGGTCGCGGATGAAGGTGACTGAGTTGACGGGGAAATCGTCAGGGGAGCCGGCGCGGAACTGAGTCGGCGGCTCGAACAACACGTTGGGTGAAAGATACTTGATGGTCACCACGGTAGCGCCCAACCCTGCTACGCCCAGCGCGGCGGCGGCGATTTCATTCAGGAAGTCGCGGCGCGTGACTTCCGCCTCCGCTTCCGGATTCTGCTGCCCCGGTTTCTCGGACGGGGTATCGGACGAGCTCATTTCTGCACTACCTCTTCATTCGCTTCTTCCGGGTCGTGGTCCAACGCCTCAAAGGCCTCCATGGTGATGGTGTGCGCGGGACAGCGCTCGGCGCAGAGCCCGCAGCGAATGCAGATGGTCTCGTCTTTGACCATCACCGAGCCCTCGCCCGCGGCCAGATCGGCAGGCTCGAGGTGCTGCAGGGCTAGAGGATCTGACTCGTGCTGTTCAGCCAAGCGGGCTCTGACTTCCTCGGAGACTTCCAACTGGTTCAGGGGAATGAGTTCAAGGCAGTTTTCCGGGCAAACATCCACGCAGCCCCCGCAGAGGATGCACTCCGTGCCCTCCGCCTCGTTGCCCTCGAAGATGGTGTTGATCCAGCACCGCAAGCACCGCTCCGCCTCGCGACGCGCTTGCTCCTCGGTGAAGCCGCTTTCCACCTCGGTGATGCCGGTGCGCCGGTCGAGGGGAATGGTCGGGACGGGGAGACGCGAGTACTCATCGAAACTCTCTGTCATCTGGTGGTGATCGAGCACGGTAATCTGCACGTAACGCGGCTTGGGTTTCCACGCCGGTCCGCGCAAGTACCGGTCGATCTGCTCGGCCGCTTTCTTTCCGTCGGCGACCGCACTGATGATCAAGCGAGGCCCAAAGGCAATGTCGCCGGCCGCGAAGATTCCCGGCGCTGTGGTCATCAGGGTTTCTGGATCCACTTTGATGCTGCCCTGGCGGGTGGTCTCGATGCCATCTTCGGGGGTCAGAAAGGAAACGTCCGACGCCTGACCAATCGCCAGAATAACGGTGTCGCAGGAGATTCGCGTTTCGGTGTCTTCTTCGAAGGTGGGATTAAAGCGGTGTTGGTGGTCGAAAACCGACGTGCAGCGGACAGCCTCCAGGGCGCTCACTCTGCCTTTCTCGCCGATGAACTTCCTGGGGCCAAGCGAGGGATGGATTTTCAGTCCCTCGCGCCGAGCCTCCTCGATCTCCTCCTCGAAGGCCGGCATTTCCTCCCGCGACTCCAGGCAGACCAAGTGGACTTCCCGCGCGCCCAGCCGCAACGCGGTCCGGGTGACATCCATAAGTTCCTTCATGACGACTTCGCGCTCGTTCTCGCTGAGCCGATCGGGCAGCAAGGAGCTGGTCAGCGTATCCAAGGTCTGACGCTGCTGCTGACGCATGGCTGAGCGGGCGACATCGATGGCGACGTTGCCGCCCCCGATCACCACGACCTTCTCGCCAATCGAAAAGCGATAGCCCAGGTTGACGTTCAAGAGGAAGTCGGTGCCCGTGATGACTCCGTCCAAATCGCGGCCAGGAAGCAGGAGATCGCGGCTTCGGTGCAGCCCGATGGCGAGGAGGATGGCCTTGAATCCCTCGCCACGCAGGTCCTGGAGCGAGAAATCTCCGAGGCGGGCATTCAACCGGAGTTCGGGGCCCAGGGCGAGGATCTCTCGCACTTGGGATTGCACGACGTCGCGCGGCAGCCGGTATTCGGGAATCCCCAAATGGAGCATGCCGCCGGGCACGGGAGCGGCTTCAAAAATCGTGACCGGGTAGCCGAGCAGCGCCAGGTCGTGAGCTGCTGCCAGACCTGCCGGCCCGGAACCGATCACCGCCACGCGCTCCGAGCGAGTGGTTGCACTCCGGTATGGAAATACTTCGAGGGGATTGCGGGACTCTGGGCCATATCGCTCGGTCACGAAGCGCTTCAAAGCGCGGATGGAGATCGGGGCATCGAATTTGCCGCGCCGGCACGCCGTCTCGCACGGGTGGCCGCACACCCGGCCGCAAATCGACGCCAGGGGATTCGGGGCTCGGGCGTAGCGGTAGGCATCCTCGTAGCGCCCTTCCGCGATCAGGGCCACGTATCGCCCGGCTTGGGTGTGCACCGGGCAAGCCTGCATGCACGGAAAGTTTGACTCCAGCCAATCCAGGTCGACAAGTTTTGTGCGCGGCGCGTGCACCTTCTCACCTTTCAGTCGGGACGGTTTTCGCCCCCCGCCTTGCGCATCCATCCTGACTCCAACGCTGGGCTCGGAAAACGCCGCTAGCGCTGCACCGTCAACTCGACCGTGGCTGGCCCGGAAGTGACGTCGATGGACTGCGAGGCAGCTTTGCCTTCTTCGCTCCAGGTCTTCAATGTGTAGTGGCCTGCCGGGACGTCCTTGATTTCAAACTCGCCCTCTTTATTCGCAACGGCGAAGTAGGGCGTGGGAGCCACAACCACGTAACCGGACATCTCGGGATGGACGTTGCAAAGCAGCGGGGCGACGCCAAGGTCAGTGAACGTGAATGACTTCTTGACTCCCTGGGGCCATGTCCCCATGTTGTGCGCCAGTTTCTTGTTGCCGCCGACCGAAGGCCAGTAAACGTTGTGCCCCACTGGGTCGCTGTTGAGGAAATCCACCGTCGTTCCCTGGAGAACGACGAGGACATGCGGAATGAAAGTCATCTTCTTCTGGTCCTCAATGACGTGCTGAGCAGGAGGACTGAACGTTTTGCCCGGGATGGCATCGATGTAAACTGCGATGTTCTGCGAGAAAAGCTGTCTTCTTGGAAATCGCCATTTCTTGACCTCGAATCTCTGAGATGTCGCCGCGCGCACTCGGCCACGGCACTCGGTCCTTCAGAAGGAATAATCAATTCCCGTAGCGAACGTGTTGGCCCGGAAGAATTGTTGCGCGTCCGGGATGGGTTGTTGCCACTTTCGCTGGTACTCAAAAGCCACCTTAATGTTGGCGCGAACTAGAAGTTGGATTCCCGGGCCCAAGCGGCTGCGGGAGAAGTGGCGCGAGGCCCCATTCAGGAAGTCCGTGGGCGAATTCACAACGTCATACCGCATGATGCCGATGAGCCAGGGGTAGAACCAATACTCCGCCTGCGCAAAGCCTCCGCTAAAAGTCACCGGTGGGCCGGCGCCCAGCGCCAGCGTGTTGAGGTTAGGAATCACGTTGTCGTCGCGGCCGTACATACCCAAGCCATAAAGTTCGAATTGCCGGTACTTGAAGCGGAAGTCGCCTCCGGCGCGGTAAAACGGCTCGTGGAGGGTTCCGAAATCCGGGAAGAGCGAGCGGTCCATGTTGATCGCGTTGCGCCCGTAGTAATAGAAGCCGCCGAAGCGGATCGAGGTGTGATCGCGCGGCCCGGTGGGGCCGGCGGCACGCACCTCCTTGCGGACGGCGGGATCGCGTTCCAGGTTGAACCGCTGCGAGACGCGCACGTAGACGTCCTTGGAGTTTCGGAACGCCGGGCCGTCGTTGCTGCCGTTCACCAGGGACACGGACCAAGCGAAGTTTCCGTCGTTCGGGTAGCCGCCGAATTCGATCCCGCGTTGCGGCGCGGCGAAGGCAAACGGGTTAGCCGTGGAGCCCTGCACCCCTGCAAAGCTCGCTTGATCGTAAATGTCGTAGTCGGAAAGATTGACGCTGCGGGCCTGGCTGAAAGGCAAGTCCAACTCGAACTGGCCGAACCGCACATTCAGAGCGTCTTT
>JAIQGB010000105.1 GCA_020072905.1 Terriglobia bacterium
CGGTTGCGCGCCGATGCGCTGGAGGCGCTGGAGACCCTCGCCCCCAAAGTCGTCGCCCGCGAAGTTCTGGGGCTCCTCGAGCCCGCCCCCGCGGCGAAGGGCGCTGCGGCCGCTCCCGCCCCGCCGCTGCTCGCGGCGCTCGCCGGCCACCCGAAGCCGTGGATGCGCGCCTGCACGGCCTACTATCTCGGCGAGCATTCGCAGGGAGACGGCGCGGGGTTGCTGAAGTCGTTGCTCGCCGACCGCGCAGCGCTGGTCCGCGAGACCGCTCTCTACGCCGGGTGGAAGGGTTTGGGTGATTCCTGGCAGGCGCAACTTGACGCGGCGCGCGAATCTTCCGACGTCTCTCTGGCCCTGGCCGCCCGAAAAATCCAGGCCCGGACTTCCAACGGACGCGGGGAATCGCCGCGACCGACAGAAAAGGATCAAGCCATGCTTCTCGCGATCGAGAAAGTCCTCTTTCTGAAATCGGCGCCGCTGTTCGCGGCCATCGAAGGCGAAGAGCTCGCCGCGCTGGCAGACATTGCGCTCGAGCATGCCTTTCAGACGGGCGAGATCATCTTTGAGGAGAACCAGGCCCCGCATCATCTCTACGTTGTTGTGCAGGGCAAGGTCGAGGTCTTTCGGCGGGTCGATTCCAAAGAACGCACGCTGGCCTATTTGGGGGAGAAAGAATGTTTCGGCGAGATGGCCATCCTCGATGACCAGGCGCGCTCGGCCTCCGTGCGCGCCGCCGAGCCGACGACGGTGCTCAAGATCGACCGCGAGAGCTTCCGCGAACTCATCCTCGAACGTCCGAACATTGCCTTCGCGATCTTCCGCATCCTCAGCGGGCGCCTCCGCCACCAAAACCTGGAAGCCGATAACGTTCCGGCGGTTTACAGTGGAGGCCAGTACGCCTGAATTGTCGATTGAAGATTGACGATTGAAAGGCGGCCCGCAGCGGGCCTCAATCTTCAATCTGCAATCCTCAATCGGCAATCACTGCTGGCACTTGTCGCAGTAGCCGCCCGCCTCGACGCGGACGACGGTGATGCGGAAGCGGCGCTCGCGCTCAATCTGGCCCTTCAGTTTCTCGAACAACGAGCTTTCGAATTCCTGGATGCGGCCGCACTTCAAGCAGGCAAGGTGGATGTGGTCGCGCGTTGTCCGCGCCTCGTAGTAGTGCCGTCCGCCCTGCAGGTGCAGCAGGTCGAGCTCGTCAACGAGGCCGTGTTTCTTGAGCAGCGCGAGGGTGCGATAAACGGTGACTTTATTCAGCGTGGAATCCTGCTGGCGAGCCTTCTGCCACAGGTCGAGCGCGTCCAGGTGCCGGTCCGCACTTTGGATAATATGCACGAGCAAGCGCCGCTGGTGAGTCATGCGCACGCCGCGCGAAATCAACTCCTGCTCGAGGGGACGCCGGGAGACCCGCGATTCAACCAGCATAGATACAGATAGCCTCGCACAATTCAGATGAACCCTAACACATAGTTAATCCCTCACCTGCCGAGGTGTCAATCGGTTTCCCCCGGGGTCACCGCCTCGACCGCGGGCCGACGCGGGCGTGGGCGTGAGAACTTGCCTTCCTACTTCGTCGTCGAAGGAGCGATTAGCCCTGCGTAAACACCCCGAGCCTTGCGGAAAAAGTTGAGTGTGGCTTCTCGGTCGGACTCGGTTTTGAAGCCCTGGTGGTTCTTGTAGAACTGGATCTCCCGATCGATCCAGTCGAGGCAGAACTTCACGTCTTCGGCGACGACGCCGCGCGACGCCCCCACCTGCACATAAACGGGACTCGTCTGGGCGAAACGCACGACGGCGCCGGGCTTCTCGAACGCGCGCGCCGCGAGCCAGCCGGTTTCGCTGGCGTCGAACTCGTAGTCCGCGCTGATACTCATTGACGGCTCGGCAGCAGCGACGCTTCTCACCACTTTCCCCTTCCAGACGATTTCCACGCGGTCGAGTTCGCGCGCCGAACTCGCCTCGACGTGAGCCTTCATGTGCCGCGCAGTCTTCCCCGCCGTGGCTGGTATGGAAACCGTGTCGCCGGGCTCGTGATGGTTGACGGTTAAGAAGAGCATCGGGCCGTTCGTGGCAAAGCTGTGCCCCGCCTTCAGCGCGCGGAACCACGCCCGGTAGCCGAACTTCTCACTTAAGTGTGCGTAAACGCGGTCGAAGCCGAGCGGGCTGGGCTTGACGCCGGAAGCGCTGCCCGCCGAAACCGCCAGCTTGAAGCCACAGTTGAGAAACTTGTAGTAGACGTCCATCGTCCACAACGCCATGCCCACGGGGGTTTCGTACTCCGGCTTCCCTTTCGGGATCATTCCCCAAGGGTCGGTTTCGGTTTCCACGCCGTGGCGGTTGAAGTGATTGTGGACGATGCCGGCGAAATCCACGTCGCCAAGCGCCACGAGCGCTGCCGCATCGCGCCAAGTGATTTTCTCGGCGTCGATATAGCCACTGAGCTTCCGCGCCCTCTCAGCAAACGTGTCGTTGGGCGGAAAGAGCAGATACCCTCCGAAGCTGATGGGCGCTGTCAGACCTACCAGGTCCACGGCGCCCGGCCCGTCGCGCAGGCGCTCGATCTCCGTGTCAACAATGGAATAGACGTGTGTGTCGTCCACCTGCGTGAAGGCCATCGCCTTGGTTTGCACAGGCGGCGCCTTTGAAATGTAGTCGTTTTCCCACACCCATTGGGTAAGCGTCGGCGCGAGGTTCAAATCCTCGGCGAGCAGAAGCTGCGGCATCTCCCGCCAGTCGCGGTGATTGTGCAGGTCGGCCGAATACCAGCCGCGCGCGTTCATGTCGATCCAGCGCTCGAGCACGACCGTCTCTTCCTTGCTTTCACCGGAATGGATTTCGATCTCGCGCGTCACGGCGCGATACTCCGGGCCGCGCTCGATCTCCAGTTTGTACACGCGCCCGGGCAGGGCAATCTTGAATTCGCCCGAGGTGATGAAATTCCGCTCCGGGGGTTTGACGTAATTGATGGCGCCCACCGGCGACCAGAACTGCTCAGTGGAATCGGTCAAATAGCAGCGCGCGGGAACGGGCTTGCCGGTCGCGCGGTCAACGATCGTCACATGCAGGCTGCCCCAAGTCTCAGCCTTGCCGCGAATCGACTCCTGCGCCGAGCAGTAGGCAGAAGGCAGCAGGCAGAAGGCAAGAAAGAGCAGGCCGAACGCCGTATGCCGGCAGAGGACGCCACTGCAGCCCAGGATAAGGCCGCGAGTGAAGCGGAGGATGGCGGATGTTTGTGGTCGCATGGCAGACGGATTATATCCGGAACCTGGCGCGGTGTCTCAACTGAGGCGGAAGCCGGCGCGGCCGCGTGCAAGCGTTCAATAGATCAGCTTGAGGGAGAACTGGATCTGGCGGGAAGTGCCGGAGGTCTTGTTGATGATACCGAACCCGCTCCCCCGGAGCACGTTCAACGGCAAGCCGAAGTTAACCAGGTTGAAGACGTTGAAAAACTCGGCGCGAAACTGCAGGGTCATGGCTTCGGAGTTCCCCCGGCGACCGAAGTTCGTGTCCTTGATAAGAGAAATGTCGAAATTGCGGAACCCCGGCCCGCGGAAGGTGCTGCGACCGAGGGTTCCGAAGCGGCCTTGATTCGGTCCGGTGCCGCCCGGCACGCCGATCGGGATGCTGAAGTACTGCCCATTGGCGCTTCCCTGCCCGAAGTAATCTTCCCGCACGGTACGACTGGTGGAGAACCCCGGCTGGCCGATCTGGTCGGGTCGGTCGGCTCCTGCCGATCCGACGCCCGTCTGCTGCACGCCTGAGTACACCGAAAAGGGCGGCCCGCTGGTCAGCGTCGAGATATTGAGGATCTGCCACCCCGACATGAGCTTTCGGCCCAGGGGGCGAAGGAAGCCGACGCGTTCGAAGGGGATGGATTGAATCAGACTCAGAGAGAAGACGTGGGCCGTGTCGAAAGTTGAGGGCCCCTTCTCAGAACCAGGATTGCGCGGGTTCTGCGGGGAAGTCTGCAGAACCGGCCCGGACCCTCCGAAGAATCCGCCCAGCACCGCGCTGGAATCATCCAGGGATTTGCTGAATGTATAGCTTCCCTGGAAGCCGAGGCCCGCTCGGGCCGAGGTCTTGCTCACCCCCGCTTGCAGCGCATGATAAGTGGAGTGTGAGCGGGACGACACCAGGTAAGCCGTTCCGTACCCACCCGCGACGTGGCCGCTCGAGGCGACTTTCAAGAAAGGCGCAAAGGCCGGGGCAGCGCCCGCGTAACCGTTGATGGCCTGAACCGCCCCCAGTCCGATTCCAGCCGTGGCCACGTAAGAAGCGCTCACGCTCACATCGCCAACAGTGTGTTCGATTCCGGCGGTATAACTCCCCACGTAGCCGTTGCGGAAGTTGTCGGAGATTCCGAAGACGGAGAGGGGCTGGACCTGGTTGCCGGACGTGAGGGCCGCCAAGTCCTCCTGGAACCTCTGGACGTCGAGTTCGGTATTGGGCGGCACGGCGGTGGTTGGACCCGTTTCGTAGATGCGCTCGCCACCGAGGGTATAGATCGACGGAAGCTGAAAGTGGGCAACGGAGTTCTCAAACGGGATGGGCGCGCCGGGAATAGCGGTGACGTATGGGTTGATGGAATAGGGAAAACCGCCCGTTGTAAAGTTCTCCTGCCAGAGGTTCGTCAGGATGGTGGTGATCGCGCCGCCCATGCGCCAGACGGTTCGGTCCGTGATCCGATATTCCAGGGCGGCGCGCGGTCCCCATCCGCGCCAGTCCTTGCTGTAGGTGGACTCCGGGTTCACCAGGTATATCAAATGCGGATGGTCTGGGTTCGGTGCTTGGCCTCGTGGATTCGAGTGTTCACTTCGTAGCGCACGCCGTAATCCAAGGTCAGCCGGGGTGAGATGCGCCACGAGTCTTGAAAGTAGAAGTTGTAGGCCTCCCGCTGAACCCCACTATCGGCAAAACGATCACCTTGCGCGAAATACGGCGGCGCTACGGAGATGGAATAGGAAAAAGGCGTGGCGGTCAGAAGGGCCGTGAGCGAATCCGGAAGCGGATCCCCCACGTGGACATCGTGCAGGCCGCTCGCGGAAGGGATGGCCACCTGGGCGTAGGAAGTCCCCCCGCCGAAAGTGTACTCGCCGTTCGGGGAGATCCCATAGATCGTCGTGTCACGGTTAAAACGCGTTTCCACACCCATCTTCATCGAATGCTTGCCTCGCAGGTAGGAAAAATCCTGCCTCGCCTGGAACAGATTCCCGAAGGAACCCGTCACGGTTCCGCCCGACGCATCAAATGCTTCGTAGACTCCGTCGCCAAACTTCAACGCCGGCTGCGTATGATTGATCGGGGGAAAGAAGGGCGTGCTGCGAATGAATCCGACCGTGGTGGCAGAAATGAAATTCGGCGTCACGGTGCGCGTGTACCGGAAGCCTCCGTTGCGCTGATGGTCGAAGAATCGAACGGCGAAGCTGGGGTCGATGGCCGTTTGATTGGGATTGGTCAGGGGGCCGTCAACTTGATTGAGGTTGAACCGAGCGAAGAACTGGGACTTGTCGGAGATGCGATGATCGATGCGCACCGAGAACTGGTCGGTGACCGTCGAGACCTTCGAGGAAGTCGCGTAGGTGCGCGCTCCGAACGGCCCCTGCGGGTCGTTGGGCAGCGGGTACCTTGCCAACACCGGGGCGATTTCCGGGTCGACCGGCACGTAGAGCGTGTCGCCGGGGAACGCCGTAGTGTTGATTCCCTGCCGTTCCTCCGCGGTGGGGACCGAGAGCACTTGCGTCGTCCCGAGGACCTGGCGAAAACCTTGATACTGGCCGAAGAAATAGGTCCGCTTGCGGCCGTTATACAGCCCGGGAAAGACGACGGGGCCGCCGATGGTGAAGCCAAACTCGTTTCGTACGAAGGGAGGAATCCGCCCGGGGCTGGCCAGGCTGCGGCGATCGAAGAAATTCCGGGCGTCCAGCGTGGCGTTGCGGAAGAACTCAAAAACCGAACCGTGAATCGCCTCGGTCCCCGACCGGGTGATGACCTCGGTATAGCCCGCAGCGCCGTGGCCGATCTCGGCGGGCATCACCCCGGAGAGGGAGCGGATCTCCTGGATCGCGTCCACGTTGAAGTTTGAGAAAGTGGATCCGCCCAACTCGGGGTCCGTCGTATCAATCCCGTCTATGGCGAAAACCGTCGTCGAGCCGCGCTGGCCGTTCACGGCGAATTGTTGGGAAAAATTCGCGGCGCCGTTCGTATCCGTCATGGTGCCGGCGGCCAACAGGAGCAACTGGCTGAAGTCGCGCTTGTTGAGGGGCAGCTCGGAGACTTCCTTTTTGGAAAGCCGCTCGCCGCCACTCGCCTGCGCGCCTGCTCCTGAGGCGTCGGTTTGGGTGGAACCTTTCTCGTCAGGTGGATTCCCCTGGGCAGAGCGCTCCTGAGGGAAAGCCCTCACGCTGGCGAGACACAGAGACGCGAGAAGGGCGGAGATCCAAATCAGCGAAATGATCCGAAGCTTCAAGTCGGGACGGTCCTAATCCACGGGCTTGTCCAAGTCAGGGAGGGACGAAATCGCGGCCCACAGCCGACGCCTCCTCGGTTGAACGCACTAGCTTGCGCTTGGCGCTTCGGCTTCGTCAAGAGTTCCGCAGGTAATCTCGCGATACTCGCGACAGACTTTCTGTCTCCAGTCTGGCAAGGATTTCCGCAGGCCTGCGCGGTAGGCTTTCCAACGTGCTTGTTCGTGTCGTATGCGAGGCGAGCGGCGCGACTTCGGCTCGCCACTCGTCACTTGTCACTATCCTTTGGGCGGGAAATTCATGCGGCGGAGGAGGGCCTGGAAGCGCGGGTCGGAGCGCAGGGGATCGAGACGTGGATCTACGTTTAGTATAGTTAGATAGGGGTCATGCACTTCGAACGCTCTTTCGAGCCACGCGAATGCTTCCTCCCGCTGGCCCAAACCTACATAGGTGGTTGCTGTCAGGTACGGCCCGACATACCTTTGTTTGGATAGTGCTTTTAGTTGGTTGAGAACCGTGTGGGCTTCATTTCTCTTCCCAGCAACCGCATAAGCGTTGGCGAGTTGAGCCAAAGGTTCAAGGCTGCCGGTTCGCTGGTTTGCCGCCTTCTGAATCTCGGCGACGGCCTCCTGGTGCATCCCCTTTTGCATGTAGGCCCAACCGAGCAGGACGTGCGAGGTGACGTCGTTCGGTTCAAGTTCCAGGGCCTTCCGCAGTTGCTCAATGGCCGCGTCATATTGACGCGCGAAAAAGAGCACCTCTCCCACATTGGCGTTGATTCTGACCGAGAGAGGGTCAAGCTTCCGCGCTTCTTCGATCTCCCGGATGGCTTCGCCATGCCTGGCCAATATCGAAAGGAGCAGGGCGTACCACTGGTGGGCCGTTGCATATCCGGGATTGAGTTCAATGGCCCGCCTGTACTCTCTTTCGGCGCTCGTCCAATCCCGGTCGAAGCCTGCAAGGACGGAGGCCAGTGAGGCATGAGCGTCGGCCAAGTCCCCGTCGATTTCTAGGGCTTTCAGCGCTGCTGCCCTTGCCTTCGGGTAGGTGTCTCCGGCAGGAAGGAAACCATTGGTCCCGAGCACCTGGTAGGAGTCAGCGAGACCAGCGTAAGCCGTCGCGTAATTTGGGTCTTTGGCGATCGCATCCTCGAAATACTGCAGGCCTTTCTCCAGCCCCTGCTCTGTCCTCTTATTCCATTCGTAGCGTCCCTTGAGGTAGAGCTCATGAGCCTCGGGGTTGACCGGACGAGCACTCGCCAACCGCGCTTGCTGCTGCGGCGTCACCCTTATCTGGATCTTGTTCGTGATGTCCTGCGCCACTTCACTTTGTAGCGCCAGGACGTCGCGCAGGTCGCGCTCGTAGCTTTCGGCCCAAAGGTGCTTCTCTGGGTTCGCTTGAATCAATTGCGCGGTGATCCGCACCCGGTCGCCGGCGCGCAAAACCGAACCCTCCACCATCGCATCCACGTTCAGCTCCCGCGCAATCTCGGGAAGCGGCTTCTTGGTGCCCTTGTACTGCATCACCGAGGTCCGCGAAATCACCCGCAGGGCGCTGATCTGGCCAAGATCGGTAATCAGCTCCTCGGTCATGCCATCAGAGAAATACTCCTGCTCGGGGTCGCCCGACAGATTTTCAAGCGGCAGGACGGCCAGCGATTCGATCTTTGATAGGGGCACGGCGCGGCGGGCACCTACGGCTGTTAGCAAGCGGTCGCGCAGGCCGGCGACATTCAGGCCGATGAGCAATGCAACCACCGCCAGCAGCGCCGTCGCCGTGGCCACAGCGGGCCACCACCTTCGTAGGGGCAATTCATGAATTGCCCCTACAGCGGGCGAGACGCCCGCGCTCCGGACGGATTCCGTATCGCGCTTCAGGCGTTGCAGGTCGGTGCGCAGGTCCGCCGCGCTCTGATAGCGCAGCTTGCGGTCTTTCTCCAGCGCCTTGTTGATGACGTGCTCCAACTCCGCCGGCAACTCGGGATTCACCCGCAACGGAGAAAGAGGAGCACGATTGAGAATGGCATCCAGCATCTTACCGGGCGAATCATCTCCGAATGCCCGCCGCCCGGTGGCCATCTCGTACAGCACCAATCCAAAGCTGAACAGGTCGGTGCGCGCGTCCAGCTCCTCGGCCCGCACCTGCTCCGGCGACATATACTCGAACGTCCCCACCGCCATCCCCGTGCTGGTCAGCGATTCCGCGGCGGCGGTGACACCCTCACCCGTCCCGCCTTCTGCGGTCCACCCTCTCCCCGAGGGAGACGGGCTGAGGGGAGGCGCCATCTTCGCCAGCCCAAAGTCGAGGATCTTGGCTTGGCCGCGCGTGGTCACGAAGATGTTCGCCGGCTTGATGTCGCGATGAATGATGCCCTTCGCGTGCGCCGCGTCCAGCGCGTCGGCGATTTGAATTGAGAGGTCGAGAACCTGATCGATTTGTAGGGGCGCCCCTTGTGGGCGCCCTTGGGCGGAGACGAGCCCCGCCCCTACGTCAATTCGTTGCCGCAGTGTCTGGCCTTCCAGGCACTGCATCACCAGGAACGGCCGACCATCGTGCTCGCCAATGTCGTAAACCGTGCAGATGTTGGGATGATCGAGCGCCGAGGCAGCGCGCGCCTCGCGGCGGAAACGTTCCAGAAACTTATGATCCTGGGCAAGCTCCTGAGGCAGGAACTTGAGCGCCACACTTCGGCCGAGCTACGTGTCCTCGGCCTTGTAGACCACGCCCATGCCGCCCGCACCCAGCTTTTCAACGATGCGATAGTGAGAAATCGTCTGGCCAAGCATGGCAGGCTGGTCCACGAGTGATTCGCGAGGTCGCCTCGGTTACCCGGAGCATACGCTGCGTGTACCGGCAAGTCAACGCATGGGGATCACGACGGGAAATCCGTCCGGCGCACGAGGTTCTGGAAGCGCGGCCGCGTGCCAACTGGCTCCAAATGACATGACGGTAGTACAATAATGTTACGCGGTAGTCACGCAGTGCATCAAAGAAAGGGTGTCGCACTTGACCGGTCGGCAACTTACTGTGCTCCATTCCCTGCTGGGAACCATGCTGTTTATGGGTACGCCGCTCTTCCCTGCGACGCAGACCCTGCAAGGCGACGTGCGCGACGAAAAGGGTGCGCCCATCGCCGGGGCGGTCTGCACGCTGACGGATCGCGTGCTATCGCCTCGGGGGCTTACGGTCACGACGGGGGAAGACGGTGAGTTCCAATTTACCGGCCTTGTGCCCAGCACCTACGAGCTGACCTGCGCCGCGGTCACTTACCAGCCGGTGGTCAAAGGCGGCCTGGAAGTGACGGAATCGCAAGCGCCCACCGTGGATGTCGTCTTGCCGCCCGAAGTCATCGTGCGGGAGAAGGTGGAGATTCGCGAGAAGGCGCCCTCCGTCACCCAGGAGGCCACCGCGCCGCCCGCCACGCTGAGTGCTCCGCTCCTGCGCACCCTTCCGTTGACCGAGCAGAAATTCAAGGCCGCCCTACCGCTCGTTCCCGGCGTGGTGCGGACGCCCGACGGCAAGATGAACATCAAGGGCCAGGTGGAAACGCAAGGCATGCTGCTCGTGGACTCCGCAGAGACCGTTGATCCGGTGACGGGCAGCTTCGCCATCGAAGTGCCCATCGACGCCGTCGAATCGCTGGAAGTCCAGAAGACCGCGTATCAGGCCGAGTACGGCCGCTTTTCCGGCGGCCTGACGAGCGTCCACACCAAGGCGCCTTCCAGCCAGTGGCACTACGAAGTGAACGATTTCATCCCCACGCCGCGCATCAAGAGCGGCCACCTCGTCGGCATCGCGGACAACAAACCCCGCCTTTCCTTCACCGGCCCCCTCTGGACGAACAAACTGAACTTCTCCGAGTCCTTCACTTACGACCTGCTCAAGCAGCCGGTGCGCGGGCTTCCCTGGCCGGACAACGAAATCAAGACTGAAGGATTCAATTCCTTCACGAATTTCCAGTACATCTTCTCGGCGCAACATCTGCTCACCGCGACCGTCAACATCTTTCCCCTGCGGCGGCAATTCGCCGACATCAATTCGCTCGTCCCGCAATCGGCTTCCACGGACTACGGCCAGAAGGGATACTCCGTCGGCTTCAACGATCAATACGTCCTCAAATCCGGCGGCGTGTTGACCGCGCTGGCGAGATTCACGCGCTTTTCGAGCAACGCGCACGGCCAGGGGCCCGAGGACATGCTCATCACGCCCGACGGCCGCGGCGGCAATTTCTTCAACACCTGGAACCGCACCAGCCACCAGGAAGAGTTTCTGGAGAGCTATCAGTTCCCGCAGCGACATGTCCTGGGGCGTCACATTTTCAAGATCGGCGGGGACTTCGAGCATCGCTCCTACGACGGCTCGAGCATCTCGCGCCCCGTGCAGTTGCTGCGCGAGGACGGAACGCTCGCCGGGCAGGTGGATTTCTCCGCACCAGCGTCACTCCATGCCGACGATACGGAAGGTGCGGCCTACTTCCAGGACCACTGGATCTTCAACGACCAACTGGCGCTCGACGCGGGATTGCGTTACTCAGGCCAGACCATCGGGGAACCCGCGGCCTTTTCCCCGCGCGTGGGGATGGTCTATTCGCCGGGGCACTCCGGCCGCACGATCTTTCGCGCCGGCGTGGGCATTTTCAACGACCGGGTGCCGTTGTTGGCCGGCGACTTCACAAAGAATCCCATGCGCACGCTGCGCTTCTTCGACGCGCTGGGCCAGCCCACCGGAGACCCGCTCGTTTTCCAAAACGTCTACGTCAGGGTCAACGAGAAAGGCCAGCACATCATTCCGCCGGGCAACGACCTGGGCAGTACGCCCTACAACCTGACCTGGAACCTGGAGTTGAACCGCGAAATCCTGCCCCACATCGTGGCACGGTTCAGCTACCTCTCCAGCCGCACCTTCGCCCAGTTCGTTGTCAGTCCACTCGTCACGCCGGGAAGCGAGCCCATCCTGCTGATGACTAATACCGGCGGCAGCCGCTACCACGAATTGGAAACCACGCTCCGGGTGCGGGCCAGCCAACGCGCCGACGTGAATTTCTCCTATGTCTACAGCCTGGCGCGGGGCGATCTCAATACCCTGACTTCCATCTACGTTCCCTTCGAGCAGCCGGTCATTCGGCCGAACTTCTACGCCGACCTGCCCTCGAACATCCCGCATCGCGTGGTCACCTGGGGCCGCTTCCGACTTCCCTGGGAAGTCACTGCCAGCCCGCTGCTCGACGTCCACACGGGATTCCCCTACTCGGCCATCGACGTGCTCCAGAATTACGTCGGCGGTCCCAACAGCCGCCGCTTCCCGACCTTCCTTTCCGCCGATCTGCAGTTGACCAAGGATTTCGAGTTTCCCCTCGGCGGCTGGCTCAAGAAACACAAGTTTCGCGGCTCGCTGCGCATCTATAACCTCACCAATCACTCCAATCCCCGCGACGTACTCGCCAACGTCGCCTCGCCGAACTTCGGCCAGTTTCTGGGATTCCAGCACCGCCTCTTCGACGTGGGATTCGATATCATTTACTGAGTCTGGCTGTCTCGGAGTCTCCTGGTCTTTGATCCGGTGTCATGAGTCCGGAGTCCGAGGTCCGGAATCGAAGACTTCCTTTGCGAACGGCATCAGACCTGGACTCCGAACCTGACGACCAACTTCCCCGCAACGGTCGCGCGTTTCTGCTAGAATGCGCGTTAGGAACGGGGCTGCTCGCAGGGCGCACATGCCAACCGATTACCAAACCGAGCTGGGCAAAATCTATTCCACGCTCAGCCGCGAAAAGCGCCTGGGCCTGGTGATTTTCTTCGTCACCTCAGCTTGCAACGCCAAGTGCCGGACGTGCTTCTATTGGGAGGAACTCAACCAGCGCGGCGACCTGACCTGGGATGAGATCAAGCGGCTTTCGGAGACCATGCCGCACTTCAAGGATTTCTGGCTCTCCGGCGGCGAGCCCATGCTGCGCCGCGAGCTTACCGAGATCATCCATCTCTTTTATGTCAACAACGGCATTCGTTGGATCAACCTCCCCACCAACGGCCTGTTGCCCGAGCGCACGGCGGAGTGGGTCGAGTGCATCTGCCGGGAGAATCCCGAACTGCACCTCGACCTCAACGTGGCCATGGACGGCCTCCACGAGATGCAGGATTCCATCCGCGCCGTGCCGGGGAATTTTAGGAAGACCCTTCAGACGCTCGAAGCCATTCAGCCCTGCCGGCGGGATTTCCCCAGCCTCCGCGTGAACGTCAACACGGTCATTTGCGCGGAGAATTTTGAGCACGTGCTCGAGATCGCCGATTTCGTCAAGCAGAATTGCCGCGTGGATGGACACTACTTCAACATCATTCGCGGCAACGCGCTCGACGCGAATCTGAAACGCGTGCCCGCGGAGCGCCTGCCCGCTCTCTACAAGGAACTGCAGAAGATTTACGAGTATTACGCGCCGTCACTCCTCCGGCGCTCGGAAGGAATCAAGAAGAGTCTTGCCAAGGTCTATTACCAGGGGACGCTGACCTTCCACAACAAGGTCCAGCTCGAAAACATCGAATCGCCGCATCCCTGGCCAATGCGCTGCACGGCGGGCGAGACCGCCATCGTCATCGACTACAACGGCGACGTGCGCGCCTGCGAACTGCGCGGCAAGCTCGCCAACCTGCGCGAGTTTGGCTGCGACTTCGCCAAATTTTGGGAGACGCAGACACGCAAGTCCGAGCTCGATGCCATCGTCCGCGACCAGTGCTGGTGTACCCACGTCTGCTTCATCCACGACAGCCTGCGCTATTCCCCCAAAGTTTTGCTTTACGACATCCCCGTCACCTACCTCGAATCGAGATTCTCCAACGGCCGGGCACCCATGCTGGGCCTTGGGGCCGACGCAGCAACGGCAACCTAAAGAGCAACCCAGGTCTCTTCTCACTCTTGCCGGGCCGGCGCCGACCGGACCGCGCGGACCCGCTAGATCTCGCCCCACCAGACCGAGTGCCGCGAGGCGACCCATCTCCCCGCTGACTCTCGAAAGTAGTTTCAGGGGGCGGAACCCGCCGCCCTGGGGGTGCAGCGCACGCAATGTATGAGGAGCTCCCTTAACAGGCGAGGAATGAAATTCGCCCCCGACTCGGCTATGCTAGGGAGCAGTGACGGGCCCATCGAGTCACAATTCCGTTGCCCATCGTGCGGGATCGAACTTCTTGAGGTCCCGGTCCGTCGGGCAGGCGCTTCGTCTCGTTGTGGTTCTGGCGACCGTCGCTGCGATCACTCTCCTCGGAACGCGCTTCGTTCCGGTAAACGCCACGACCGCCGGTTTTGTCTATCTCCTCGCCATTTTGGCGATCGCCACCGGCTGGGGCTTTGTCGAAGCCGCCACGGCCTCAGTCACCGCATCCCTCTGCCTGAACTTTTTCTTTCTACCGCCGGTGGGGACGTTCACGATCGCCGAACCTGAGAATTGGGTGGCGCTCCTTTCTTTCCTCCTGACCTCCATCACCGTCAGCCAACTTTCCACGCGCGCCAAGCGGCGGACGCAGGAGGCGCTCGACCGTCGCCAGGAAATGGAAAGGCTCTACGCCCTGAGCCGTGCCATCCTGCTCATCGATCCCAGTCAGGACGTCGGAAGGCAGATGGCGAATCACATTGCTCGGATCTTCGACTTACGGGCCGTGGTGCTGCTCGACCGGCTGACGCGGGAAATCATTCGAGCCGGTCCTGAAGACGTTCCCGAAATTGAAGATCGCCTGCGCGAGGCGGCGCTGCAAGGAACCTCTTTCCACGATCCGCTCCAGCAAACGACGCTGACGGCGATCCGCCTGGGCGGCGAGCCCATCGGCAGCCTGGCGATCTGCGGGGCGCTGCTTTCGGACGCCGCCATGCAAGCGCTCTCCAATCTGGTCGCCATCGGACTGGAGAAAGTCCGTGCGCAGGAAGCCGCCAGCCGGGCTGAAGCCGCGCGCCAGAGTGAGGAGTTGAAGTCCACCCTCCTGGATGCGATCGCCCACGACCTCAAGACGCCCCTGACCTCGATCAAGGCGGCCACGACAGCTCTGCTCTCTGAGGCGATCGCCCCGCCCGCCCAGCGGGAACTCCTTGTGATCGCGGACGAGGAAGCCGACCACCTGGCAAGACTGGTGAGCGAAGCGATCCAGACGGCGCGCCTCGAGGCGGGCAGCATCCAGCTCGCCAGGGAATTACAGTCCATCCCCCCGCTGGTCTCCTCCGTCCTGGAAGAAATGCGGCCCGCCACCGAAGGCCGGCCGGTCGCCGTGAAACTGGCGGAGCCGCTGCCGGTCGTGGCTTTGGACCCCGACCTCATCAAGCTGGCACTCCGGCAGCTTCTCGACAACGCGCTTAAGTATTCCCCGCCCTGCTCTCCGGTGGAAATCACCGCCGAGACCACGAAGGACAACCTGGTGATCAGCGTGAGCGACCGCGGACCGGGAATCCCCCAGCACGAACAGCCCCGTATCTTTGAGAAGTTCTATCGCCTCCAGACGCACCGCGAGCGCATCCCCGGAACGGGAGTAGGATTGGCCATCGCCCGGAGAATTGCGGAAGCACATCAGGGCTCCATTACGGTGGCGGGCCGGCCGGGCGGAGGCTCGGTGTTCGCGCTCTCCATTCCCCTGGAATCCGGGAAGGTCACGCTATGAGCGCGGGGCGTATCCTGGTCGTCGACGACAATGCCCAAATCCGCCGCGTGATGCGCACGACCTTGGTTTCACGTGGCTACGAGGTGGAGGATGCGCGGAGTGGGGAGGAAGCTCTGGAGAAGCTGCGCACCGACCGCTTCGACCTGGTGCTTCTGGATATCAACATGCCCGGCATGGGCGGAGTGGAAGCGTGTCGCGCGATCCGACACGACGCGGACACGGCGATCATTATGCTCACCGTCCGCAGCAACGAAGCGGACAAGGTCGAGGCGCTCGACGCGGGCGCGGACGACTATGTGACGAAACCGTTCAGTACTCCGGAACTGCTCGCCCGCATTCGAGCGGCGCTTCGCAGGCTGCCGCAGACCTCGGAAACCGCGCCACAACGGGTCACCTTGGAAAAAGGCATCGAGATAGACTTTCAGTCCCGCCATGTGAGCGCCCGCGGGCGGGACGTCCGTTTGACGCCAAAAGAGTTCGACCTTCTTCGCTACCTCGTCGCACATCCCAATAAGACCATCGCACACCGTGAGCTTTTGCAAGCCGTCTGGGGACCCGATTACGGTCAGGAGTCGGAGTACCTCCGCGTCTTTGTGAACCAACTGCGCAAGATGATAGAGCCCGATCCCGCCAACC
>JAIQGB010000106.1 GCA_020072905.1 Terriglobia bacterium
GCAGACGAACGAGCGGGTCAAATTCTATTCCCGCACGCGTGGGTACACGCTGTTTCTGACTGGCGACTCCGCCGTGCTTGCATTTCGAAGTGCAAGTCAAACGTCAAAGGGCAAAGGGCAAAAGGCAAAAATGGAAGAGCGGCTACCGTCGCTCGTCCACCCCTTTGACTGGATGACGGACAACAGATCAAGGACGACAGACGCACTCGTTCCGTCCCGCTTCCAGATTCCAAAATCTCAAATCGAAAATCTTCCAGCGACGAGTTCCCAGCCCCCAGCGCCAAGTGTCGTCAGCTTGAAGCTGGTGGGCGCGAATCCCAAGGCTAAAGTGACAGGCCTGGATGAACTGCCTGGGAAGAGCAATTACTTCCTCGGCAACGACCCGAAGAAGTGGCGCACCAATGTGTCGCAATACGCCAAGGTGAAATATCAGGGAGTTTATCCTGGCATCGACCTCGTTTATTACGGCAACCAGCAACAACTGGAATATGACTTCGTGGTAGCTCCGGGCGCCGACCCGCACGCGATCCGCTTTGCAGTCGAAAATGGAAACTCGAAAACAGAAGATCGAAAGACGAGGATCGACGAGAACGGGGACTTGGTAATTTCCACAGAAGGAGGCGACCTGCGCTTCCACAAACCTGTCGTCTTTCAGACAAATTCAATCAATCATCGATCCTCAATTTCCAATCATCAATTCATCTCGGGTCATTACATCCTGACGGCAGACAACCAAGTCAGTTTCGACGTGGGTGCCTATGACCGAACCCGCCCGCTCGTCATTGACCCATTTGTGGCTTATGCCGCACTACTAGGAGGATCGGATATTGACATCGCCTCAGCGGTTGACGTGGACTCCGCCGGCAATGCCTATTTTACCGGAAATACGTATTCATGGGACTTCCCCATCGTTAATCCAATCCAAAGCGGGCCTGATTGTTCTGGCTTGGGGGTCTGTATTTACACCGACGCATTCGTAACCAAGATAAACCCAGAGGGGACTGCGATTATCTACTCGACTTACCTCGGCGGCGGTTTGGATGACTATGGTGATGGTATTGCGGTCGACGCACTAGGTAACACGTATGTGGGAGGTGCTACAAATTCATCCGATTTCCCCCTAAAGAACCCTCTACAACAACTCTTTGGAGGAGGTCTGTGTTTCGCCGGTGGATTGGCCGGCACTCCAGATAGCCCGTGCAATGATGGTTTTGTGGCAAAACTCGATGCCACGGGATCACACCTGGTCTACGCGACTTACTTGGGCGGAAATCGGAATGATGCCGTGGGCGGGATTGCTGCAGATGCTTTGGGAGGCGCCGTTGTCGCAGGCGTCACATACTCCCCCAACTTCCCCACGACGGCAGGGGCCTTTGACACAACGTGCGGCGTAGATGCGAACTGCAACGGACTCACCAGTAGTGATTTGTTTGTGAGTAAACTCAGCTCCGACGGCTCCTTACTGGCCTACTCAACCTTCCTCGGAGGAAGTGGCGGTCAATCAGGAGGGGGCATTAGGCTCGACAGCGACGGGAACGCCTATGTGACGGGGCAGTCCGATTCTGATGATTTCCCCACTACGGCAGGGGCATTCCAGATGGTGAAAAGCGCTGGTCGCGACGTTTTCGTCACGAAACTGAACCCTTTCGGTTCGGATCTTGTCTATTCAACCTTCCTTGGAGGGGGCGGCGATGATTGGGCTGGTGGCATCGCTATAGACTCGACTGGCAATACATACCTGACGGGGGGGACCTCCTCTTCTGACTTTCCGGTGGTAAACGCCTTTCAGTCGTACTTGAACGGACCGAGCGATGTCTTCGTTAGCAAACTGAATCCTGAGGGAACCAATCTCATTTATTCGACTTACCTCGGCGGGTTATATGATGACTCTGCCGCCGGCATAGATGTGGATCAATTTGGGAACGCATCCATCACCGGCCAAACTTTTTCGAAAGACTTCCCGCTGATGAACCCCATTCAGACAGCTTGCTTGTCCGGCAGTTTGTTCGATTGTTATTACGGCTTTGTTTCCCAATTGAACGCCAGTGGGAACGCGCTCGTCTTCTCGACATACTTTGGTGGAACGGGGACAGGTGTCGCTGCCGATATCCTCGGCAACACCTATGTCTCCGCATATAATTACAACCAATCCTTCTTAATGACGGTAGGGAATTTCAACTTATTGCTTGACAACAATGGCATGTTTCACGGTGGTATGTTTGACGCCTTGATTGTGAAATACAGTCCCGGCTTGGCTCCTCAAGTCGGCGTCTCGCAGATCAGCGTAACATTTCCCGATCAAGGGCTGGGGACAACGAGTGATCCTTATCCTGTGGTTCTGGGAAACTTCGCCAGCGTGCCGATGATCATCACCAGCATTGATTTCGTGCCCGACGACCCCGACACTCAAAGCGAAGACTTTACCGTGGACCCCGATGGTTGCATCAAAACCTACGCCGTTGGGGAGCGTTGCACGGTGTATGTCTCGTTTACCCCGACCACCGGAACGCTGGCCTCGAGTGCGCTCGAAGCTGCTACAGGAGGAAGGTCACTCCGCGCCTTGATTTCCAAGCCGCCCGGCCCGCCCCTGTTGGTTGCGCAGCACAGCAGGCGCACCGGCACATTACATATCAGCGCCAGCCTCTCGGCTGCGACTGCTGTGGCGCGGCCGGACGAACTGCGCCGCGCGGCGACCCTGACCTCTCAACAAGAACAAATTCCGTTGCAGGGTGACGCGGTTCTCGGATATGACAGCGTAGACCGTGCGAGCCTGACCTTTGAGCCGCAGCAAGTGGGAACGACGAGTCAGGGTCAGTCCGTTACCCTCACTAATATGACCGACGATCTCGCACTATCGGTCGCGTCCGTTACCGTGAGCGAGGGCTTCGGCCAAACCAACACGTGCGGAAGCACCTTTCCCATTTCCATCCCTGTTTCCGGGAATTGCACTTTTCAGGTCACGTTCACGCCAGCCGCCGCAGGACCACGCAACGGTACTCTGACCATCGTGACGAATGCGGTGGACAGCCCTCACGTCATCAGCCTTTCCGGTACGGGAACGGATTTCGTGGTTGAGATTCCCTCAAGTGAAAACTCCAAAACCGTGAGCGCCGGACAAACGGCAACGTATAGGCTGCAACTCGCACCCACCGGCTTCAGTGGAAACGTGGCGTTTGGTTGCGCGTTCCAAGGCTCGACACCGAGAGGAGCAAGCTGTTGGGTCTCACCGAGTTCGTTGACGGTCAACGGCGTTGATGCGGCGCCGTTCACGGTCAGTGCCTCGACGACAGCGCGCTCGCTGGCCGGGCCGCGCGGGCCGGCGCTGCCGCCCGCGTCGAATCCCTGGGCACGGCGCATCGCACCCTTGCTGTTGGGAATTGTGCTGCTGATGCTCGCTGTAGCGGTGGAGCGACACAGGCCCGCGAGGATTCCGGCGCTGCGCTGTGCACCGCTGGGGGCAGCCATGCTCCTCGTGCTGTTGTGGGCAGCGTGCGGCGGAGGAGGGTCTCCCCCGCCGCCACCTCCGACCGGCACGCCGATCGGGACTTACACCCTTACCGTGAGCGCAACGGCAAATGGGGTGAGCAAGGCCTCCAGCTTAACCCTCAAGGTGAACTGAGGAGGATCGCCGGGATCTGCCGCCGCGCGCCGCGGCGACATGATCGCACAGACCGTCAGGCGGGTCGGCTCCATTTGCCTGTTGGGCCGCTCGCCCATATCCTAATTACCATCTTCTTTCGCTTTGCCGGCTAGCCACTCGAACTCCTGCCAGAGATCCCTTGCTTCTGCACGGCGTTCCTGAATGCGAGGCTGCGGACGCGGATGACCTCACCCATGTCGCCCACTTCGCGACCGATCGCGTGGCGATAGAGGAACAGCAGCGCCGAAAGCGCCTGGTTCTGAGTTGAGGCGCTGACCTTCTCCTTGAGGGCCAGATGCGTCAGAAAGGCGTTGATCTCGGGCTCGGCCATTTCGGCCGGATGGCGGACGTTGTGGAAATAGATGAATCGCTTGACCCAGTGGCCGTAGGTCTGCTGGGTGCGGACCCTGAAGTGCCGGGCGCACATGATCTCCACCACCCCGTCGTGCAGCCTCGGAGCCGGGTGGCCAGGGAGGAGTCCCACCGGTGATCGACGATCAGCCGGGGAGTTATTCATGACGCCCAGCCTCCCGCGGGTCCTCGGGCTGGCGACAAAGATGTCTAATTAGAGTGCCACTTAACCTGCGAGTTAAGAGGAAACGGACCTCACCTCGCCGACTTTTTCCTCTCCTCGGGGGTTGACGAGATACGACCATGTCACCAGCAATGCCAGACAGATCCGCCCCAAACGGGTTAGGGTTAATCAACTGTTTTGCGGGCCTGACTCTTCTTGCCGGGCCACTGCCCTGGACGATGCCTTCCCTGAAAATGACAAAGACAGGGAGACGCCGTGGAGAGGCATGATGCCCGCGTGGATGGTCGGGTTTAGGCTCGACGACTTTGTCCGAGCACCAAGCCCTCTGGGATCGAAAGTGCTCGTTCAAACTCCGCCGGCGGGCGGTAGCCCAATGCTGAGTGCAGGCGCCTTTCGTTGTAAACACGCTCGATAAAGCACCCAATTGAGGCGAGAACCTCGGCCAGATCCCGGTACTCCTGCCGATAGACCTCCTCGTACTTGAGCGTTTTCATGAACGACTCGCAGGTGGCGTTGTCGTAAGGATTCCCCTTCCGGCTCATGCTGATGGCGATGCGGTGCTCCTTCAGCAGGTCGGGGTAGTCCTTCGAGGCATATTGGATGCCACGGTCGGAGTGATGCACCAGGCCAGCCGTTGGCGAGCGCGGCGCAGTGCCATGCGCAAGGCCGCAATGGCCAGACCGCCTTCCAGTGTGCGGTTCAGAGCCCAGCCAATCACGCGGCGAGAGTGCGCATCAAACACCCCCGCGAGGTAGACGAACTCAGTCTCCAGCCGGACGTAGGTAATATCGGCCACCCAGAGCTGATCGATTTCGGTCAGCACCATGCTCCCGCCTAGGTTCGGGTACACCGGGCGGTCATGATTGGAGTCGGTGGTCACCACGAACTTTTTGCGGCGCAAGCAGAGCAGGTTATCCTCGCGCATGATCCTCCGGGCGCGTTTGTGGTTCGCCGCCCAACCGCGTCGGCGCAACTCCACCGTCACCCGCCGCCAACCATAGCAGGGCGATTCCAGCGCGATCCGCCGGATCTCATCGCGCAGATCCATGTCAGCGTCCACCGCCGCCGGCGCGTCCCGCCAGCGGTAGAAACCGGCCCGGCTGACGCCCGCCTGCCGGCACATCGCTCCTATCGGAATCAGCGATGCCAGGCTTACTTTGTTCTGGATACGGGGGTAGACGAACTGCGGGGAGTCAATGCCTGCAACTTCCGCTGCTCTTCGACACGCTCCAAGCATCGCCGCAAAAATCGATTTCCATCGCCTGACGGCCGACCTTACGCTCCAGTTCGGCGATCCGGCTCTCCTCCGTCCGGCTGCGACCTTCGCCCGGAAACGCCTTCGCTGCGTATTCCCGAAGCTCCCTGCGCCAGCGGTGTAACACATTCGGATTCACCTCGCACGCGCGGGCCACTTCGGCGACCGAGGCCCCCAAGTCAAGCCGCCGCACGGCGCCTTCCGTGAACTCCTTCGTAAACGTCCTTCGAGACAGACTCATGACTCCTGTGCTCCGCAAGAATTCGGTTCATGGCGCAGGACCACTGATTGTTGAAGGATCATACCTCCACAAAGTCTGGACCAGGATGTCTGGGGATTTCAGTCGTGCCTTGACTGTAGTACTCGTCGAAGCTGCGGTGTGAAGTTGCCCCATCGTCGACCCAGTCCTCCTCCGTATAACTCATTCCATGACGGCCGGGAACCTTGCGTGCCGGTCCGGATTGGTAGAGAGGACAAGATCGAGGACCGTAGCAGAAGGTCTCGGTTCGGTAGCGGCGTGCACTTGGATTCCACTGATCAATAATCATCTCGACCGCCATCTTGCATCCCCACATGCAGCTGGTGCACTTGTCCTGGTATGTTCGTGCTGCAAGCCGCCGATGACCGCGTTGCCGGTAGACTGGTAGCGGCGGTGGAGCGCCGCGCCACGGAGGTGGCTGGGTCTCTTCATCAACCTCATGTACGCTGACCTTCAGATTGCTGATCTTGTAGAATTCAACCGTCTCAAGACGCGGATCGGCAAGCGGCAGCGCATCCCCGGATGCCGTGTTACCGACCCGGAAATGGTGTTTGGCGTGAGCGCCTTCCCCCACGCCGAGGAGAGAATCTCGGGCCTCGCTTCCGATCCTCCCGCGAACCCTTAGTGTGTACCCCAGATACGAATGATTACGCTGATCGAAAGAGCGGCTCAATCGGATCCGCGGTTGGACCGAAATCAACACACCACTCCATGGGATTTTCTCAGCTACCTGGCTCTTCAAGAGAGTCAAGCTGCAGACCTCTCCAATCGGTATTCGTGATGTAGTCCACCCAGAATAGCCTTGGCCACAACTTGATGATCGATCGGCAAATGATGCCTACAAGGTTGGACCCGGCGGCAGCCGACCTCGGGATCGGGGATACCCGGCCCCAAGCTAGAATGCAGTCGACCCCGATTGTAGTGAGTGACCCACTCCTTGAGGATTCGCCGCAGATGCTTTTAACCTAGCGGGATCAAGAAATCGAGGCACTCCCTCCGAATGGTGCCGATGCGCCGCTCGCAGAAAGCATTGGTCTGGGGTGCCCGAAATGGGGTCTTCAACGCTCTCACGCCCATCGACGTCAGCGCCGAATCGAGGTCCGGGAAATAGATACTGTCCCGCTCATGAATGACAAAGTGATAGGGCTGCTCACCGGGGATCGCTTCACGGAACTGCTGGAGGGTCCAGTCCGCTGTGGGATGAGCGGTGACGTTGTAGTGGGCAATCCTGCGCGATCCCGCCTCCAAAATCACAAAGACGTAAGAAACCCGAAACGTGGCCGTCACGGCGATGAAGAAATCACCGGCGACGATGGCCTGGGCATGATTTCGCACGAACGTCATCCAACGCTGGGAAGAAATGGTTCCTCTGGATCCCCAGTCCTCCGGCAGATAGCGTCTGACGGTTCGAGGCGAGACTCGGATCCCCAGTTTCAAGAGTAGTTCAGCAGCGAGGCGTTCTTCTCCCCAAGTTGGGTTGTTCCGGGCCATCTCGACGATCAGTTGCCGCAGATCAACTGGAATACGCGGCCTACCGCGAGGTCTCGACTTCATACGCCAGAACAGCTGAAAACCCTTCCGATGCCAGCGAATCATAGTCTCCGGCTTGACGATGACGAGTGCTTCTTTCCAGGCAAGCAAATTGGACAGAAGTGCCAGAGCGAGCCGAGTAGCATCATTGGCTCGCCTGGGCTTGGCCTGGCGTTCTAAGTGCAGAGCGAGCTGCTTCTTGAGGAAGAGATTCTCGGCTTTCAGGACAGCACTCGAGCGCGTCCCCAATAAAAGGAAGCGGACGGCATCCCGGACAAGATGGAAAAACATAGAAACGAAACGCAGGAGGGCTGGAAGGGTCGCCGTAGTGCCGCAGGATGCCACGCCGTGGCTGTTCAGGGCAAACCTCTAATTCTCAATTGGATTCCTAATCGGTAGTACTCGCCGTACAGATTTTTTGCGGAGCACACGTGCTGACCGTCAAGTCCCAAACTTGATTTCGGGTTCCTCGCGCGCTGAGGTTCGCAGTTTTTCGATGTGGGGATGGATTCAGCCCTCTCCCACCCACCCCGGCACCCTCTTTGATTTTCAGGCGTGCGGCACCTCTGTGTGGGGTAGCTTGATGGAAACGGGCCGAGATGCAGCCCCAAGAACAGTGACAGTCTGTGGCTGAAGGGAAGGCCAAGGACAAGTGCGAGCGGGCAGGGAGGGTGGAGGCGAGAAACGGGCTAACCAAGTCAGCGAAAC
This sequence comes from Terriglobia bacterium, assembly GCA_020072905.1. GTDB lineage: Bacteria > Acidobacteriota > Terriglobia > UBA7540 > UBA7540 > JAIQGB01. The sequence continues at coordinate 7,928 of JAIQGB010000106.1, forward strand.
TGCTAATCGAGCCGCGATGCAACCCGAGGGCGGCTATGTCGATCTGAACTTGAAACGCGAGGGCGGCAGGCGTAGGGTTTTCGCGTAGAGATCAAGTCGAAATCGGAAACTCCGGCCAACATTCTTTTCTGGTAGAAGTTCGAAGCACTTTTTCCAAAACGAGGAGTTCCCGCCCGAAATTGTGCGCGCGAGGGCCTGATAAGGCGCCTCGCATCGAAAGGGACTGACCATAATGAATCGGCGAACTTTTGTGAGGGCACTTGGCACTTCGGCTATTTCTTCGACTTGGGGAATCACAGATGGCGCGGTCTTGGCAAGGCTGAACCAGGCGTCGCTCTCCAAGGCTCTTCATCCCAACTCTGCTCCTCCCTCTGCAGGTGCCGCTCTAGCCAGCGAGGTCTGGCCGAGACCGGTTATTGTTCCGCTGCCGAAAGAGGTGGCAGGTGCCTCCCAACCCATCGTGGATTTAGCCGGAACCTGGAAACTCACCACTTCTCCTCCGGCTGACTTTTGGACGAATGGTGTGGATCCTGCCGGCTGGCCTGAGGTCACAGTCCCGGGCGAGCTCGCCGCGCAGGGAATACTGTTCGCAAGGGATAATGAATATGCTTATAAGAGGTCAGTCGAGATTCCTGCCGAGGCAAAAGGCAAGAAGGTCTTGCTACGATTTGACGGCGTTTACAGTTATGCGCGGGTTTGGGTGAATGGGAAATTGGTGAGAGAGCACCACGGCGGGTTCACATCCTGGGATTGCGATATCACCGAGTATGTGACACCCGGACAAACAGCCTGGATCACCGTGGGAGTTACCGATCGCGCCGATGAGATCTCTTATGCCAGCAATTATGCCAAACACTACCTCGGCGGGATTTTGCGAGGTGCATGGCTCGCCGTCCTACCTCCAGACTACCTCTCGCGGTTCCACATCAAAACAGATTTCGATTCGTCATACAAAGACGCGCGCCTGAAAGTAACGGGGGCCGTGGTATTGCGGGGTGGTCATGGCGCCACGTTGAACCTGCATTTGACGGACCCGCGGGGGAAAAGCATTCCTGTGAACCCGAATTCGCTGGTCTTCTCGGCCGAAAAGCCGGAATCGTCCCTTGAGATTCCTGTCTCTTCGCCTAGGAAATGGGATGCCGAGCATCCGAACCTCTACACACTCGCAGGCGAGTTGATGGTTCATGGGTCCGCCGTGGAGAAGCTGGAAAGGAGGATCGGGTTCCGGAAAGTCGAGCGGCGCAAGAACCGGCTTTACATCAATGGCGACCCGGTGAAGCTGCGCGGGGTGTGCCGCCACGATACGCACCCCTTGCTCGGGAGAGTAACCACTCCGCAACAGGATGAGAGGGACGTCCTTTTGCTCCGCGATGCCAATGTCAATTTCGTAAGGACCTCGCACTATCCTCCCACGGAAGACTTTTTGGAAGCCTGCGACCGTTATGGGATCTATGTGGAAGAAGAATCGGCAGTGTGCTTCGTAAGGCAGGAATGGTCGGTTACGGGTGGGGGAACCGAATCAGATCCGGAATTCACTTCCCGATACATGAACCAATTTGCCGAAATGATCGAAAGAGACCGAAGTCATCCCTCGGTCGTTTTTTGGTCATTGGGGAACGAAAGCGCGTGGGGCTCGAATTTCCAGAAGGAACATGACTACGCCAAGCAGGAAGATACCTCCCGGCCTGTTATCTTTAGTTATCCTCGGACGGTTCCCCAAGGCGTGGATGGCTACGACCTTTTCAGCGAACACTACCCGAAGTTTGACGAGGACTTGACGAGTAAAGACCTGCCCAAACTCAACGACGAATACGCGCACATTTCTTGCTACAACACTAAAACCTTGAAGCTTGACCCAGGGGTCAGAAACTTCTGGGGACAGAGCTTGAAGCGCTTCTGGGAGAACTGTTATACCGCTGACGGCTGCCTCGGAGGAGCGATTTGGGCCGGGTTTGATGAGGTTTTTTTGCTGCCGGAATCCCCCGTGGGCTATGGCGAATGGGGAATTGTGGATGGATGGCGCAGGCCCAAGCCGGAATATTGGCTAACCAAGAAGGCCTATTCTCCGGTGCGGATTGCTGATGGAGAAATCCCGAAGCCGCCGGTCGCGGGCCAGCCCCTGGAGATCCCCATAAAGAACTGGTTCAACCACACCAATCTGGATGAAATCAAGATCGTCTGGACGGTGGGAAGTGCCTCAGGGGAAGTCAAGAGCTTGAATCTCGCTCCTGGAGTGGAGGGGGTGATCACCATCCCCCCTCGGAGTTGGCAAGAGGGAGAGACTCTGAATCTCAAGTTTTTCCGCGCCGGCGGCCTGCTTGTGGACGAGTTCAATCTGAGAATCGGCAAGCGCGTAAGGCGTTTCCCCAACGAAAAAGGGCCGGGCCCAAAGATATCCGAGGATGCTCGATCGCTCAGCGTTCAAGGGGCGGAATTCAACATAGTTTTTGACAAGGAGACCGGGCTCATTGCCGAAGGAACCTTTCGCGGCAGGAAAATTCTTGAAAGCGGACCGTTTTTGAACCTCGGGTCAGTTGCCTTATCCCCCTGGTGGCTGACGGGTATTCGTCACTCCACGACCTCGGAAGCGGCAGTCATCAATCTCTCCGGGGCCTACATGGCGCGCCGCGGGGACACCGGAGTCTTAGGTGTGGAGTTTGAAATCAGGATCGACGGCCAGGCGTTGGTCACCACGGGGTATTTAATCCACGGGCAGCCCAAGGAAATGAGTGAAGTGGGAGTCGCTTATAAGCTTCCAAGCTCGATCGACCGGCTCACGTGGGATCGAAAAGCCTTATGGAGTGCCTATCCTTCGGATCACATCGGCCGTCCGCAGGGGATGGCGATGAGGAATGCAAGTAATCTGGTCGAAACCTACCGCAGAGAACCGAAAAGCCCTTGGTCGCAAGACTCTAAAGATTTCTTCTTGTACGGGCCGGAAGACCCTGGCGGCCGCGGCACCAATGACTTTCGGAGTCTCAAAGAAAGCATTTGGCACGCCTCCTGTATCTTGGCGGGAACGGACCTGCGAGTCCGCGCAGAATCGGATGGCAC
>JAIQGB010000498.1 GCA_020072905.1 Terriglobia bacterium
CCGGCCGGGAATGCCTCGACGCCCCGTCTGCGGTTGATACAGAAACACAAGCGGTTCGAGCCGCATATCCTTGTTGTCCCCCTGGGCTCGGTCGTGGAATTCCCCAACGAGGACCCGGTGTTCCACAATGTCTTCTCCCTCTTTGAAGGGAAGCGTTTCGATCTGGGCCTCTACGAGGCGGGCAGCACCCGGAACGTGCGCTTCGACCGCCAAGGTATTTGCTACATCTTCTGCAACATCCACCCCGAAATGAGTGCCGTCGTCGTGGTTGTGGATACGCCCTATTACGCCGTCTCCGACAAATTGGGTGCAGTCATCATCCCCCATGTCTCCCCGGGCCAGTATCGGCTGCACGTGTGGCACGAGCGGTCTCTGCCCGAATTCTTGGACAGCCTGACCCGTGAAGTGACGATTGCGGAAGACTCTGCATCGTTAGGGACGATCCAGCTCAAGGAAGCGAGCGGCATCAGTATCGGCCACAAAAACAAGTACGGTCGTGACTATGATGCGCCCGCCCCTCCTACCCCCCTCTATCAGCAGCCCTGAGCGACAGACGTCAGAGAGTTCCCCGGAGTGAGGACGGGTTATGGCGACCGGGAAGGGGCAAGAAAGCGTTAAGAGAAACGCGCGGCATCTGCGGATTCGAAACGCTCCGACGGGGAAGCTCTCCCGGAGAGCGGTCGCATCCAGCCGAAGGAAGGTATCAGGCGGTGGTAGGGACCGAAGAGTCGAACGACCAGAATCGCGTAGCCGAGTATGATGTGAAATCTAAGTGTGAGGCGAAGGAGCTGCCAGCTCTCGCTGGCGGTGGCAGCCTTGTGCAGCGCAGGCGCATCGCCAGGTGTCCGGACAAGCTTGTCGAAGGACTTGCGCGCGGCGCGGAGCCATTGGAGGGCCATCTGTGTCCGGGTGCGAAGAAGGGATTCGGCGAGGGATGGCAAGCCTATATCTTCCCTGAGCCAGAGGTAGTCGGTGCGGTCGAAGATCCGCTCGGCGAGGCTTAAGTCCGGCCCCTCCCAAGAGGTTCCTGCCTCATCGCTCGAGATTTCGACTTCGTGGACCGCCTCCGCCTGCCGTGGTCGGATAAGAAGCACGACCGCGACAAGCAGCAGGAGCGCTATGACGGAATAGATCAAGACGGCGATCATTTTCGCAAAAGCCTGTCAAGGGCGGCGTTGTACCGACCCAATTGGTCCGTCAGAATTGCGCCGGGCACTCCCCCGGCCACAGCAAGACCCGCCTTAGGTTGTTCAGCGGGTTCGTACCGCCAGAGTGCGAAAGCCCAAATCATCAAGCTCACGACTTGGCTGAGAGGTCCAACCACGCCGAAAATGGAGCCATACACCACGCGGCCATAGTGTTCGGCCAAGGCGAAGTTTGCCGTGTGAATCGCCAAGTATATAGCCAATCCCAGAGCGATACCGCCGACATTCCGTCCTAAGGAAATGCGATAGTAACGGGCGACCGCAAAGAGTACAACGATGATGACCACCTTGGTCAACGCGGACCGCTTGACCAGGTCGAGCACTTACGTCCGAGGGCCGCGCTTCGAGGAGCGAGGGGAGAATGTATAGGACAAGAAATATCCCGGTGATGCCGAACGTGACCAGGCGGCCCAGGGCACGCAGAGCCGGATACGCCGTGAACAGATGGTCCCCGATTTCCACCAACAAGGCGAATTCGGCAAGCACCAAGGTGAAGAACCGGAACCAGAAGAAAGCCGGAAAATACTGGGGCGCAACTTGAAAGACGAGAAGCCCAACCAAACCGGTCACCAGAAAGTAGGTCAGATAAGAAAAAAAGAAGGACAACCTGGACAAGAACCGACCTTCGCCTCCCCTCACGAGGATGGTCACACCGAGGAGGTAGGTGAGTACGTTGGCGATGTGAACAACCACGAACCAACCTCAGCGACAGGCCAACGGGGCAGCCGCGCTGCCCCGCCCGCCCGCGACTTTGGCGCAATCAGACAACCGGGGGCCACGGCCAAGGTGTACCCGCGGGTTGATTCCTCGTATATGCTACCATGTTCGTCACCTCCTTTCAATAGAAAGTTAATGCCGAAGTCCTAAGTGACGATCAAACGCCGATGAGTTTCAAACATGTTTGAAATGGCACTCCGGCTCCTCCGGTTCTTCCTCGTTATTTCAAGGGGATAGGGATGATGGGGCGGGTTGATGCTTGGGGGTCCGCGGGCCGATTAGCAAAGTCGACAGGAGGGACTTGGCTTAAGTGCCTTTCATCCAGACTGCTTTCCGCGCTGGGGAGGCGGCGGGAATCCCCCGCGCCAGACGCCTAAGGGAGGGGGAAAAGAGGTTCACTGGGAAGATTGCGTTTGAAGGGTATGGAGTTGTCCGCCGGGGGCTTTCAGAGGGGTTCGGCGATGACGACGGTTGCCTTGATACACATATATACGATATGTCCGTGACAAGCGTGAACTCCCCGAGCCGGAAGGCGGGGGTTCAGGCTTGCGCTCTCCCCTTCGTTGCCGCTCCGATGCGCGGGGAGCCTCCAGGAGTCTCTCCCTCTCCCTCATCGAAAAGGCGGCACTAGGCCCGTGTGGCTGTTCTTGCCACCTCGCGCACGGCGCGGGCGATCCGCACGACAGTGCGCTCGGTGAGTCCGGGATGGACGGGGATGGAAAGAACCGTCTGCGCGAGTCGCACGCTTTCCGGGAAATCCTGGTCGCTGCCGTAGCCGCGGAAAATCGGCTGGCGGTGGAGCGGTGTCGGGTAATGGACGGCTGTTTCGATGCCACGCTGGGCGAGGGCTTCTATGAACTCATCACGCGAAACACGCAGCACCTTTGGATCGAGTCGGAGGGTATAGAGGTTGAAGGCGTGGAGAACGCCCGCTGCGGTGTGCGGCAGGAGAATCCCCGGGGTGCCCTCCAGCAGGCGAGTGAGGGATGCGGCGTTGCGGCGTCGCGCGCGCAGCGCGGCAGGGAGCTTGCGCAATTGTTCCCGACCGAGCGCGGCGGCAAAGTCGGTCAGGCGAAGATTGAAGCCCAGTCGGATGTGCCGGTAGCGGCTGACTTCGCCATGCGAGCGCGCCAGCCGGAATTCGGCGGCGAGGTTCGGGTCGGAGGTGGTCAGCATCCCGCCTTCCCCGGTGGTCATGTTCTTCGAGGGATAGAACGAGTAACAGACCACGTCCTTGAACGATCCCACGTCGCGACCCCGGTAGCGGGCGCCGTGAGCCTGTGCGGCGTCCCAGATCACAGCCAGTCCATGACGGCGGGCGACTCGCTGGAGAGCGGCAATTTCGGCGGCGTGACCGTAGAGGTGGACCGGGGCGAGAGCCCGTGTGCGTCGGGTGATCCGCCGCTCGACGTCCGAGGGATCGAGCGTGAAGGTCTCGGAGTCAACATCCGCAAAAACCGGCTTCGCTCCCGCCGCCAAAGCCATCGAAGCCGTGGCGATGAAGGTGAAATCCGGCACGATGATCTCGTCGTCCGGCTCGAGCAGCGCCCGGTAGGCGAGGTACAGTGCCGCAGTCCCCGAATTGACCGCCACGGCAGACCGCGCTCCGACGGCGTGTGCGAAGCGTCGCTCGAAATCCTCCACCACGCGGCCGGCGCGCAAGTGTCCGGATTTCAGTACCCGCACGACGGCCTGAAGCTCCCGCCGGTCCAGTC
>JAIQGB010000107.1 GCA_020072905.1 Terriglobia bacterium
GGGGCATCCAGCCGGAGTGAAACTTGATCGGGTGAAGTTAGAGCGGCGTCGGCTGCAGGCCGCGCGGCTCTTGCCGCAAGGCGTGTACGAGGCGGAAGTGGCGCGCCGGGTCGGGGTGCATCGCCAGTCGGTGAACCGCTGGGCGCGGCAGTTGGCCCAAGGCGGACGCCAAGCCTTGAAGCGGGCGCCCCGCGCGGGCCGTCCGCTGCGGGTGATCGGGGACGGTCTGCCGGGGCATCGCAGCGCCGCGGGGCGCGATTTCGTTGCCGCCCCAGGCCGCCGACTCACCCTGGAGTGGCTGCCCGGCTATGCGCCCGAGCTCCATCCGGTGGAACATATCTGGGGCTACCTCAAAAAACACGAATTGCCCAACCTCTGCCCGCGCCAGCGGTGGGAGCTGAGTGCCACCGCCCGCGCGGCCTGGCGAAGGATGCGTCGCCGGCCCACCTTGCTGATGGCGTTTTGGAAACAGGCCGAATTGTTCTAACTGTCACTATATTATGTAATTCTCGTTAAGCAGCCTCCGTTCCGGCGGCTACTTCTTGTAACCCGACAGGCCGATGCTCGTCGTAGGATTTCCGCGCCGCCAAGGCCATCACCACCGGAACGCGCCCATCCACTCCGGTCACCGGGGTTGGCTTGTCTTCGGACACGGCTTCCACGAAAGCACGCAGCTCGTTCGTGAAACTGTCCGTGTAGCGGTCCATGAAAAAACGCAGGGGCAAGTCCCGTCGGACCGACGCGGCGGTGCTGATCACCGCCTGGTTGGGATAACAGTTGCCCGTCTCGACCGCGCCTTGGCTGCCCAGAATCTCCACCCGCTGGTCATAGCCGTAAACAGCCTGGCGGGAATTGTCGATGGTACCGATCACGCCGTTCCTGAACCGCAGGACGATCAGGGCGGTGTCCACGTCACCAGCGTCACCGATCTCCGGGTCCACTCTCACCGCGGCGGCGGTGTAGACTTCCTCCACCTCGTCTCCGATCAGAAAACGCGCCATATCAAAATCGTGAATCGTCATATCCAGGAACATACCGCCGGAGACTTGGACATAAGAAATTGGCGGGGGTGCCGGGTCCCGGCTAATGATGTGCAACAGGTGGGGCTCCCCGATCTCACCGCTGGCCACGGCTTGGCGCACCCGGACGAAATTCGCATCGAAGCGCCGGTTGAATCCGACTTGAAACTTGACCCCGGCTCTCTCCACGGCGGCCAAAGCGAGGTCGATTCGGGCCAAGCTATAGTCGATGGGCTTCTCACAAAAGATATGCTTACCAGCCTCTGCCGCCCTGACGATGAGATCCGCGTGCGTCGGGGTAGGGGAACAGATCAAGACGGCATCGATCTCGGGATCAGCCAGGATGTCTTCGTTGCGCTCGACGACATGGGGAATTCCACAGTGCGCCGCGACCTCCTGGGCAAGCTTGTAATTAACATCCGCAATGGCCAGCGGCACCGCTTCCTTTAACCGAAACGCCAGCGTCTCGGCATGAACCTTCCCGATGCGCCCCGCGCCGAAAATTCCAACCTTCAGCTTTTTGTTCACGGACCCTTCCCTGCTCCCTCACACATAGTCGGCTTCGATCGAGCGCAAATACTGGCGGTTGCGTGACGCGCTTTCCTTGGGGCTGCCCATTCCAGGCAGGACGTCCTGCTCAACGAGAACATGCCCATCGTAGTCCGTGGCTTTCAGCCAGCGCAGCACCGCAGGGAAATCCACGCACCCCTTGCCCAATTCGCAGAAGACGCCGTGACGCAAGGCTTGGAAATAGTCCCAGTGCGCCGACCGCGCCCGGCCTGCGACCTCCGGCTGGCAGTCTTTTAGATGGATGTACCACACGCGTTCTTTGAAGCGCTCCAGCCCCTTCCCAACGTCGCCGTCTCCCGCCCCGTAAGCATAGTGACCTGTGTCAAACACCAGTCCGATCAGCTTGGGATCCGTCAATTCCAAGAAACAAGCGATCTCTTCCGGAGTCTCCGCATACCCAGCACAGTGATGATGGAAGACCGTCCGGAGCCCGGTCTCTGCCTTAACAGCCTCAGCCACCTTGCCGGCCCCCTCCGCGAAGATCTTCCATTCCGCCCCACTGAGACCCATCTCGGGCTTGATGCGTCCGGCATTGCGGACCCTGTTTTCAACGCAGCCGTTCTGGTCCGCCAGAACGACGTAGGGTTTTGGCTCCGTGGCGACCGCCGCCAGCAACCGCGCCGTGCGGAGCGCGGTCTCAACACCTGATTCGTGAGCGGCACGGTCTTTCAGCGCGACCGGCACGAACCCGCCAAGCATGATCAGCCCCCGTCTGCTCAATTCCCCCCTGAGCACGGCAGGGTCGGTGGGCATATACCCCCAGTCCCCGAGCTCCGTGCCTGTGTACCCGGTCTCGACGAGCTCGTCCAGCATTTGGCCAAACTGGATCTGGCTTCCTTTGGTCTCTTCAAACTCCAAGGTGCCCCAGGAACAGGGGGCATTCCCGACTCGTAGCTTTGTCATCTTCTCTCCCCGCGCCGTGGACAGCATCTCAAAACCGCCGGCTCCAGTCGGATGGCCAGCGCTCGATGACCACCTTGGTTTGGGTATAAAACTCCACGGCGTGGTGTGCCTGGGCGTGCAGATCACCAAAAAAGCTGTCAGCCCACCCGCTGAACGGGAAGTACGCGATCGGCGCCGCCACGCCGACGTTAATGCCCACATTGCCGGCGTTGACCTCGCTGCGGAACTTTCGCGCCGCGGCACCGCTCCGGGTGAAGATGCAGGCCATGTTGCCGTAACTGCGGGCATTCACCGTCCGAATCGCCTCGTCAAGCGACCGGGCGCCCATCAGGCTGAGCACCGGCCCGAAGATCTCCGTACGAGCGATTTCGCCGTCGGGCGGGGCGTTCTCGAGGACAGTCGGAAATACGAAGAACCCCTTCTCAAAGCCCTTCACGTTTCGGCCGCGCCCATCGATGAGGATCCTCGCTCCTTCCTGCTCGCTCCGCGCAATCAGCCCTTCGATGCGCCCCTTGCTCTCGGCGGAGATGACCGGTCCCATTTCCACTCCGTCGTCTAGACCATATCCCACTCGGCGGCGGCGGGCGGCCTCCGTAATCTGCTCGGTGATCGCGTTCTTCGCACCTTCGAGCGTAATCGCCACCGACGCCGCCAGGCACCGCTGCCCGGCACAGCCGAACGCGGAATCCGCGAGGATTCTTGCCGTCATCTCCATATCCGCATCCGGCATCACCACGACAGGGTTTTTGGCTCCTCCCTGGCATTGGGCGCGCTTGCCGTTGGCCGCGGCATGAGCGTAAATGTAGCGCGCCGTGGCGGTTGAGCCTACAGAACTCACCGCTCGAATGGCAGGATGGTCCAGGATCGCCTCCACGGTCGCTCTGCCCCCATTCACCAATTGCACCACGCCGCGTGGGAACCCCGCGACCTCCAGCAATTGAAAGAGTCGGTTTGAGGACAGCGGAACCCGCTCCGACGGCTTGAGGATGAAGCAGTTGCCCGTGGCCAGCGCATAGGGCATGAACCAGAACGGGATCATCGCCGGGAAGTTGAACGGGGTGATGGCTGCGACCACTCCCAGCGGCTGTCGGATCATTTGCTCGTCGATGCCAGGGGCGATGTCCTCATTGTTGTAACCCTGCATCAGGGAAGGAATCCCGCAAGCCACCTCGACATTCTCGATCGCACGCCGCAACTCGCCCAAGCTCTCCGCGTAGGTCTTTCCGCACTCGTCGGTAATCGTTCGAGCCAAGCTGTCCAGGTTCTCCTCAAGGAGCGCCTTGAGCTTGAACAGGGGTTGGATGCGTTCGCCTGCCGGAGTACGCCGCCATTCGGGAAAAGCCTTGGCGGCGGCCTCGGCGGCCAAGTGGACTTCCTGCGCCGGCGAAAGCGGGACTTCCGCCAGCACGGCACCCGAGGCAGGGTTCAGCACTTTCAAGGCCTCCGGCGCGCCGGACGAAACCCATCCTCCATCGACGAAGTTTTCCAGCCGTCGAATCATATCCCTCCTGTCTTCACCCTCCTGATCACAGGTGATAGCGCTCTTTCTTTCGCGCCTTCTCGTAGCCCGCCCGGGCCTCTGCCACACCTTGGCTCTCGGAGACTTCTGACACGACGACGTCCCACCAGGAATCGTAGTTCGGCACGCGAACCTCGCGCTCGGTTTCCACCACGATCACGGTCGTGCGATCCGCCGTCTTGGCAGTCTGCAAGGCTTCCTGCAATTCGGGGATGTTGTTCGCCTTGATGGCCTGCGCGCCCAGGCTCCGGGCGTTGGCGACGTAATCCACGGGCAGGTATTCAGCCTCCAGTTGTCCTGATTCTCGCGAGCGGCACCGGAAGTGTGTACCAAATCCAGCGCTGCCCAACGACTGGCTCAGCCCCCCGATACTGGCAAAGCCGTGATTGTCCACAAGCACGATGATGATTTTTATTCGCTCCTGCAGAGAGGTAAGGATCTCGGTGGGCATCAGCAGGTAAGTCCCATCGCCCAGGAACACATAAACCTCTCGGGCAGGATCAGCCATCTTGGCGCCGATGGCTCCCGGTATCTCATAGCCCATGCAGGAGTACCCGTATTCCATATGGTACCCATTGGGCGTGCGCGTGCGCCACAGCTTGTGGAGATCACCCGGGTGACTGCCGGCCGCGGAAACCAGCACATCGCGCGCTCCAGAAGCCTCCCAGATGGCGCCGATGACCTCGCTTTGTGCCGGTCGCGGCTGGTTTCCCAGGTGGAAAAGGCGGTCCACTTCACGTTCCCACGCGTCCTTCAGGCTGGCGATCTGGGCACGGTAGTCCGCGCTGACGTGGTAACCCTGGAGGCGCCCCGCCAGTTCCCGCATGGCGACTTGGGCATCGGCCACCAACGAGAGTCCCGAAAGCTTGTAGGCATCGAACTCTGCCACATTGATGTTCACAAAACCCACTTGCGGATTCTGAAACGCTGTCCTCGACGCCGTGGTGAAGTCCGAATAGCGAGTCCCAATCCCGATCACCAAGTCCGCCTCGTGCGCCAGCCGATTGGCGGCAAGCGTGCCGGTCGCGCCGACCGCCCCAACGGATTGCGGATGGTCGTAGGGCAGCGCCCCCTTTCCCGCTTGCGTCTCGCCCACGGGGATGCCCGTCTGCGCGGCGAAACCCGCGAGGGCCTGCCAGGCCTCACTGTAAAGCACTCCTCCGCCCGCGATGATGAGGGGCCGCTGGCTGGCGCCGATGGCGGTTGCGGCGCGCGCCAACGAAACCGGATCGGGTTGGGGCCGGCGGATCAGCCACACGCGCTTCCCAAACAATTGCTCAGGGAAATCGTAGGCTTCAGCCTGCACGTCCTGGGGCAGCGCCAAAGTGACGGCCCCCGTCTCGGAGGGAGAAGTCAGCACCCGCATCACTTCCGGGAGCGCGGTGATAATCTGCTCCGGACGGTAGATGCGGTCCCAGTAACGCGAAACCGGCTTGAAGCAGTCGTTGACGCCGATGTCCTGGGTGCTGGGCGACTCCAACTGCTGCAACACGGGAGCGACGTTTCGACGGGCGAAGATGTCTCCCGGCAGCAGCAGAACCGGCAGGCGATTGACCGTCGCCAGGGCGGCCCCCGTGATCATGTTCGTTGCACCCGGCCCGATCGAGGAGGTGCAGGCAAAGGCGCGCAGCCGGTTGCTCTGCTTGGCGTAGCCGGCTGCCAGATGAACTGCCGATTGCTCGTTGCGGACCAGGATGTACTGGAAATCGGGGTTTTGCTGCAAGGCCTGCCCAATCCCCGCCACGTTTCCATGCCCGAAAATCCCCAGGACGCCGCCAAAGAATGGATTCTGCTTCCCATCCCGCTCCACGTGCTGGTTCTTCAGAAACGCAATGGTGGCTTGCGCCGTGGTCAGCCGTCGCGTGCTGCTCATACTATCCTCCTCCTCAAGGAGAAGCTGTCTCCGTACTCATCCCCATTGAGACAGCTTGGTTGAGGCCTCCCAGCGTGTATGCCTCCTGGTTCCTGTAAGGATGCAGCAGGATGTCCGGTCCGAAGGTCGGCCAAGGCGCTACAGCCCGCCTCAAGTTCGTTGACCAGCCGCAGCAGGAGGAAAGTGGAAGCATTTGAGCTTATAAATGCATGAGCGGAGCCAGGCAGGGACCCGTCGCGCTCGCCTTGGCTTGGCCGCTCATACCGGCTTCTTGTCCGGGTCAGGGATCATGAAGTCCCTGATCTGGCCAGCCAGATCGTGGCAGGCGCTAATGAACTGCCGCAGAGTGCGCCGCGTGGCGCCGAAAGCGTCGAACTGATCTAGCGAAAGACCCTTTTCATCATAGGCGCCCCGAAAGTCGGCAAACCTCCGCAGCAGTTCTCCGACAAGGTTGGGTTCCACGGGCTTGTCGATTCGGGACGTCACTTCGATGTCGCTGGCGTTATAGCGCACTTGCCATCTATAGGGCGGGGAGATCACCACGTCGCCTCCGATGAACTCACTCCAGTGCATGTGATTTCGGAAAGCCGCCGACAGCAGGCGGACACGGTAGCCTCGCTCCCGGAAGATTCGGTAGGTTTTTTTGAACACCGCAACCCCAGCCCATTCCAGGTAGCCGGGATCGATGGAGATGTTCTCCTTTTCCGCCACCACTTTCAACCAGTCATCCAGCCTCCCTACCATGATCGTGCATACCGGCCCCATGGTCGAGATGTCTTGGCCTTCCCTCTCCCGCCTGCGCAGGCCCCGCTCGAGCGCCTCGGCCACCGCGATACATTGCGGGAGTGTGAAACAAACCGTGGCGTTGATGCTCACCCCCCGGTAGGTGGCCTCCTCAATCGCCGGGATCCCCGCCCGAGTCACCGGAATTTTCACTATCATGTTCGGCGCAAGCTGGCTGAAGCGCGCGGCCTGCTCGACGATGGCATCGGTATTCCGGTAGAACCGCGGGTCAGTCTGAATGGAAAGCCGTCCGTTTTTACCTTGGTGGTGCTCAAAGACGGGCTTAAGAAGTTCGGCAGCGTTAACGGAGATTTCCTCAGTCAGTTTCCACGCAATCTGATCCTCGGTTGCGGCGGGCATCTCCTCGATGAGCTGGTTAATCCGATCCTTCCAGAGAGGCATTTCCTTCTTGAGCACCTCGAGCACAATAACCGGGTTGCACGTGGCCCCGACAGCCCCATGCTCAAGCGAATAGGTCAACTCCCGAATCGAGGCGGAATCGTTCCACAGACAGGTAGGAGTCGTCTGGGTCATTTTATGCAAAGGGCTCTTGTAAGTCGTTACCTCGGGCATATCCTTCTCCAGCTCATCATGCTCGTCGCGGCCTCGAGTCGCGCAGGCGCTCGGAGCATGAGTCTCCCCTGTGCGGTAGGGGCAAAATGACGGCGCCCGGACAAGCGCGCGCTCCTGTCCGCCCAACGGAAGAACCGAGTTTGGTTTTCACTTGCCATCTCCAAGCCAAGGCCGTGGCCCTGCACTGCAAGCGCACGCTCAAAATCCACCCTTCAGCCGTGACCGCGTCTGCCTCAGCAGCTCACAGAACAAGGCTCGCGGTGTCCGCTAAGCGCTTTGAATATTATGGCCGACCGGACCGTCATGTCAAGAGACAGGAGGTCGACGAGGAGCTTGCGCCGGGAGAAGGGACGTTACATGGATGGAATCCTTTCCTGGAACGGCGCTCCTTCCCGTGCGTCGTCCCGTTCAGACCCCTCGGATTGGCCGGCTCTCTTTCCGAAGTGTCGATCCTGGGAACAAGAGGCTGTTCGCGCGACTGAGCTTTTGCATTTTGAATCGTCGGTCTGTATTGGGCGTCACGGGCACTCGAGCTGCCGTCCCGATTGCTGTCTATCGGACTTTTCCGCTATACTTCGCTTTCAAGAGAAAACTCGACCGCCGTTTTAGCGAAGAAGGATAGGCGTTCGGTGGCGCTTGAACGGCTGGAGGAAGCAAGATGGGACGCGCAGGCAGGTCCAGGCGAAATGCCAGCAGCAAGGTTGCGAGCATCTATGATGTAGCCAGAGAGGCCAAAGTCTCGGTGTTCACCGTTTCGGGCGTCATCAACAAGAAAAGTCATGTGGGCAAAAGACTACGCGAACGCGTCGAAGCGGCAATCAACCGACTGAACTACCGGCCCAATCTTCTGGCGCGGAGCCTGGCAAAACAACGGACCCACACGATCGGTATTGTCGTTCCTGACATCGCTAATCCCTTTTTCCCTCTGGTCGTGCGCGGCGCAGAAGATGCGGCACAAAAGCACGGCTACAATCTTCTGCTTTGTAATAGCGATGACATCTTGGAAAAAGAGGAAAGGGCCCTGGAATTACTGCTCTCAAAGCGCGTGGACGGGATTCTGCTGACGAAAACGGCGCAAGACTTCAGCCCATCCATTTGGAGAATGATCGCTGATGTGAACGTTCCCTTTGTCCTTCTCATGCGCGAATACCCCAAGCTGACCCGGGACGCCGTAATAACCGACGATTACAAAGGGGCCTACGAGGCGGCCTGCCAATTGGCGCGCGCGGGCCATCGCAAGATCGGCCTGGTCGGTGGGCCACTCAATGTGAGCAACGGCAAGGCACGCTGGAAAGGATTTCACGATGGTCTAAGAGCGATGGGGCTCCCTTACGACAAGGAACTCGTGGTCCAGGGTGATTATCGTATGGAGTCGGGATACCGAGGAGGCCACTCACTGCTGGCCCGTCGGCCGGACGGAGTTTACGTCGCCAATTTCCTCATGACCGTCGGTTTTCTCAAGGCCGCAGACGAAATGGGGTTACGGTGCCCGGAGGATTTCGGACTTGTCAGCTTCGACGACTACCCCTGGCTCGCGCTGTTTCACCCACGACTCACGACCGTGGAGCTTCCCAAGTACCAGGTAGGATTCGCGGCCGCAGAACTGCTGCTCGAAAGAATCAACGGTGACCGCAGTCGAGGCGGGGGGCTGAAGTTGACGCCCGAGTTGCGTGTCCGCGAATCCTGCGGCTTCGGGCTCTGCATCTCCAGGGCGCATTCCCGTGAATTCGTTCCGGTTAAGGAGCCCGGATAGCAAGAACCATCGACGCTCTCCTATCCCTCCACGATGCAGCCCCAGCCGCCAGCGCGTGTGGCGACCGTCGGTGCTGGCCAGCGCCGCAGCAAATCCTGACACGAACTCCCAGCTAAACAGCTCGAGCAGGCACACCGAGTCTGCGCGCGAAGGCCTGACCTTTCCTCACAAGACGCTCCCCGAAGACCGCTGATGCACCCTTGACATGACGGGAGGCATTCGAGTAGGCTCTAAGCGTTTAGCGGCCCGGAGGAACACAGGCACGTTTCTTCCGGCGTGTCACCCGATCAGGACTTCCCGAGCGGAGTAATCTGTGAACCAAACCGATCCTGTGGTCCACTCCCGAAACCTAGCTGCGGATCAACCGGGCGAACTGCTCACTCTTCCCCGCGAAACCGCCGGCTGGCAGTGGATGAGTTTCTTTGTGAGACGGCTGCTTCCAGGGGTGACATGGGAATCCGCAACAGAAAGCGAAGAATTGGTGCTCGTCCTTCTGGGTGGTCAATGCACTGCAGATTGGGGTCGCGGCCCACATCTAATCGGACAGCGAAAGAACGTGTTTGATGGTTTCCCCTATGCTCTGTATGTCCCTTCGGGAAACCACGTGGTCCTAAAGGCTGAGACCGTTTGCGAGGTGGCAGAATGCAGGGTTCCCTCCAGGGCCCGACTAGAACCCAAGCTTCTTACTCCGGCGGACGTGGTCAGCAGCCTGCGAGGAGGCGAGAATAGTTCGCGCCAGATCGTCGACGTGATCCCTCCCCGCTTTGCGGCGGACCGCCTGCTTGTGGTGGAGGTCTATACTCCAGGCGGAAACTGGTCAAGCTACCCCCCACACAAACACGATGTTCACAACCCCCCTTCCGAGGTTGACCTCGACGAGATCTACTACTACCGGATGGAGCACCCGGAAGGGTTTGCTTTCCAGAACCTCTATAATCCTACAACTTCTGAAGATGTGACTCTGAAGATCTACGATGGCGATGCCGTGCTTGTCCGGGACGGATACCACCCCGTCGTGGCTGGCCCAGGATACAACGTTTACTATCTGAACTTCCTGGCCGGAACGTCGCGCGCTCTGGCCGGTACCGAAGACCCGAAACGTGCCTGGATTCGGTCAACTTGGAAGGAACTGGACCCCCGGTTGCCGCTTGTGCGCGGATAAGCGCCGCGCAGCATCCCTCTCTCTCCCCACGAAGGCGTTGGACACACGCATGAGATCATCCTCAACCACGCTCATCTGTGCAGGCAGCTTCGCCAATATAGTAATATACGCATGAATACTGTTACAGAGAATATATTCTTCTCAAGACTTCTTCACTGGCTCATTCTATCGTATGCGTGCTGTGGCCTCACTTTGTGCTAATTTTGGACTAGAGGAATGCGTAGGTTGCGGTTCTTGTGTGTATGTCATTTCACGATTTCAATAAGTTATAATTTTTCTGAATTCGGAGCCGGTTCGATTTCCACCCGCCCCCCAGTTCTTCCGGGCGGTTGCCCTGCGTCAAGATTCGGCCATAGAGCTCAACCGGTCAGCACAGGCCGATTCAGGCCTCCGGCATAATAGTAGGCGGACTGGAGTCAATGCACGCTTCCGAGAAGGACCCGTCTTGCGATCGCCGCCACGCGGGTTCGTGCGAGGGGACCTCGACCGGCAACTCGGCTTAAGGGAGGAATAATGTGGACCTCGGTCTGAAAGGGAAAGTGGGCATGATCGCCGGAGCGAGCCGCGGGCTGGGCTTGGCGATTGCCAAGGCGCTGGCCGCGGAAGGCGCGTCGGTTTCGATGGCTTCTCGCGACCCAGCGGCCATCGATGCCGCGGCCAACAAAGTGCGCCAGGAAACCGGAGTCGCCGCACTTGGAGTGCTCGCGAGCTCGTGCGTGACGAGGACGATCGTCGCGCCGAGGCTGGCGCGGAGCTGCGAGATGAGGTCGTCCAGCAGCTTCGAGCTGATCGGGTCGAGGCCGGCCGAGGGCTCGTCGAAGAAT
>JAIQGB010000499.1 GCA_020072905.1 Terriglobia bacterium
CGAGCAGTACGAGGCGCTGGAGAGCGAGGCCGTCGAATTCTTCGCCGGCGTCAGAAAGACGGAGCGCGCTGAATCCAAGGCTTATGCTCGGGCCAGCCGCCGGTCGCTTGAGCGGGACGGTGAATGATGGCTCACACTCCGCCCAGCGGGTGGTTCCCCCGGCGCGGTGAAGTCTACCTGGTCCGGCTGGACAAGAACCGCCCGGCGCTGGTGGTTTCTACCGACGCTCTCAATCGCCACGCCCTGGACGTTTGCGTAGTTCCCCTGACGACCGTCGAGCGTCTGAAATTCTCGTTGCGAGTCCACATCCGACCCGACGAAGGCGGTCTGAGCCGCGATTCCTGGGCAAAGTGCGACCAAGTAACGACGCTTGAAAAAAGTCTTCTGCTTTACCCCCCTCTGGGCCGGCTGACGGACGAGACCCTCAAAACCATCGAGCAGGGCATCAAGCTTGCCCTCCAACTACTTTAACCTCGCTCTGCCCGGCTTGCTCCTTCCCGAAATCACTCTCACCTGGAACCCGATGGGGAGTAAAATGCGCGCGGCCAAGAATCAAGCCCGTCCCTCATGGAGGTCAAACGTGATACGCAGAACCCTAATCGCCCTGCTGACTGTCTTATCCACGGCCGCCTGTTTGCCCGCGCAGGCGCCGCCGAAAATCAAGGTGCTGATTCTGACCGGCGTGAACAATCACGACTGGCGCTCGACGACGCCGGTGTTGCGCGACATCCTGGAGCGCAGTGGCCGCTTCGACGTGCGCATCAACGAAGAGTGCCGCGGCTGCGGCCTGGAAACCTTCGCGCCCTATGATGTGCTGGTGCTTAACTACAACGACTGGAAGAATTCTGGCCCCTGGTGGGACGACCGCGCGCGCCAGGCCCTGCTCGACTTTGTGCGCAACGGCAAGGGGCTGGTTTCTTACCATGCCTCAAACAACGCCTTCTGGGGCTGGCCGGAATACGACAAGCTGATCGGCGGCACTTGGCGCGACACCGCCGGCCACGGGCCGTATCATCCCTTCACGGTGAATATCGTGGACCGCGAGCATCCCATCACTAAGGGCCTGCCCGCATCATTCGCGCAGAACGACGAGCTCTATCACCTGCTCTCGATGCAGCCGAACATTCACGTCCTCGCCAGCGCCTTCGACGATCCGAAGAATTGCTACAAGCCTAACGAAGGCTGCGGCACGGGGAAAGACGAGCCGCTCCTCTGGACGCTCCAGTACGGCCAGGGGCGCGTCTTCCAGACCGCGCTCGGGCACGACGCGAAGGCGATGCAAAGCCCGGGCTTTGTCATCACCTTGCTGCGCGGTACCGAGTGGGCCGCCACCGGCGCGGTGACGATTCCGGTTCCGCCCATGTAGCGGCGGGTTTATCCCGCCAGCAGGAACGGAGGCGGAAAGCCGCCTGGACAATGACGCACCCATGGCAAATCCACTGGCCCGCTACTTCGACGCTGTAATTCCCTGGGGAAAGCGCCTAGAGCGCGAGCTGCCCCTGCTCGAGGAGATCTCCCGCCGCGCCGGACGGCGAATCTTGGTTCCGGCATGTGGGACGGGCGGCCACGTCGTGGCGCTGGCCCAGCGTGGGTTCGATGTGCTCGGCTTCGATATCGACGAGGACGCGCTCGAAATCGCTCGCGGCAAGATTGACGCGGCCACTCAGGCCATCAGCACGGCGGGAGGCAAAGCACAAGTCGCCCAACTGGGCATGGAACGCGCCGCGGAACTGGGGACGGGATTCGACGCGGCCTTCTGCCTGGGCAATGCCCTGCCCGGCATGTCGGCTCCAGGCCAACTCCTGGCGGCATTGCGCGGCGTGGCGAGTGCTTTGCACCCCGGCGGGACTTTCTTTACGCAGAACCTGAATTACGACCTGCGCTGGCGGGAGAAAACCCAATTCTTCCCGGTGCTCTCCGGCGCGACGGAGGAAGAGGAAGTCCTGCTGGTGAAGTTTGCGGACTACGAAGCCGAATTCATCAACTTCCACGCTCTGTTTTTAGCCCGGGCGAAGTCGCGCGGCGCGTGGCAATCGCACCCCAGAAGCTCACGGCAAATTCCGCTCCTCCGCGACTTGTTGCTTGATCTGCTTTCCCAGGCGGGGTTCTCCAACTTCGTTTGCTGGGGAGACTACGCTAAGGCCCCGTTCGATGCGGCCAGGTCGCCGGACCTGCTTGTCTACGCGCAGACCCCTTTGTGAAACTGCGGTTTGTCCTTCGTCCTTCGTCCTTTGTCCTTTGCGTTCCGGCTCGAGGCGCTGCCAGCGCGGATAAATCTCGCGCGCCTCTTGCCGCTGCGCGGGTGAGAGGCTCAGGAAGACCTCTTCCCGCTCGCGGATATGTTGCTTTTGTTCCGGCGCCAGCGCATTCCACTGTTTCAGACGCTCGCGGATCATCTGCTGGCGCGCCGGCGGCATGCGCTGGAAGCGCGGGCTGCTGGCCAGGAAGCGTTCCTGCTCGGCGGGCGACATGTCGCGGAGCAGCCTGATCCATCCCGGCCCACGCCCTCGCATGCCTTGGCCTTGACCTCGCGGTCCCATGGGCCCCATCCCCTGCCCCCGCCCCATCCCCTGACCGCGGCCTCCGCCGCCACCCTGCCCGCCAGGGCCGTGAGGACCCTGCGCGAGCCCAATTTCGGCAATGAGGAGAGTGGCAAGGAGCGCCACGAGAGCGCCAAGGAGAATGCGAGCTTTTCCGCTGCGTTCAGTTCGCAACTCGGGTCTCCCCTCGCGGCAATTCGGAAAGGATATCGAAATTCGCCAGCATGTCGTAATCCTCGAGAACCTTCAGATCGTCCTCAGGGGTTGAAGGGACCTGCGCTTGCACTTTGGCCGTTGATTCCCGCCCGGCTTCCGGACGACCTGCTTCCGGCGCAGGAGATGTTTTCTGGACAGGCGACGGGATCTGGTGCACCACCGGTTGCGACGGCGGCGGAGACTGCCGCATCACCATTAACGCAAACACGAGGAGCGCAGCGGCCGCGGCGGGCACAAGCCAGCGCCCCCACTGCATCGCCCCGAGAGCTTTCCTCCATCCGGATTCCCCTTCTACGGCCAGCGCGGCGCGCACGCGTGTGTCGAACCAGGGCGAAGGCTCGGCGGGTTTCCACTCGTCGAGCACCGCGTCAAGTCGCGCGAATTCCTCGACCGCCTGACGGCAGCGAGCGCACTCGGCCACGTGCGCGCGGGCAGCGAATTCTTCTTGCGCATCGACCATGCCGTGTGAAAAAGCGAAGAGGTGTTCTCGGTCCATGCAGTTCATAGCTGGCCTCCCCTGAGTAGAGGCTCCAGGCGGATGCGCAGGTTCTCATAGGCGCGGAAGAGCAGCGACTTTACGGCGCTCTCCGAGACGCCCAGAATCCCGGCGATCTGCCGGTAATCAATGTCCTGGTATTTGTGGAGAATTACCGCCGCGCGCTGATTCTCCGGCAACGATTCGACTGCACCACGGATCGTCCGTTCCCGCTCGGTCAGCAGCATCCCCTGTTCCGCCGTGGGATGGGAATCCGACAATTGCTCCACCATCGATCCGCCGTCCGACGAATCGCCGTCTCCCGCGGGCACCATCTGGACGCCCTTCCGGTCTCGCAGGGCGTTCAGTGCGAGGTTGGTGGCGATGCGATAGAGCCAAGTCGTGAATTTCGCTTCCGGCTGGTAGCGGTGCCGCGCCTGATAAACGCGCAGGAACGCTTCCTGCGCCAAATCTTCGGCCAAAGCCTGGTCTCGAACCAGGCGCGCGAAGAAGCCCACCAAAGGCTTGCGGTGGCGGTCCAGCAACGCTTCGAACGACTCCGCGTCGCCCTGACGCACCCGCAGCATCAACTCCAGGTCATGGTCGATGGCCATCGTCGCCACATTGTATATAACACCGGGCAGAAGAAATAGTTGCGGGCAGAAATCAGGGGCTTGGTATCCGGAGCTTGGGGTGAGGGATTACTGACGTCGAAGAACTGCTTTCCAGCGCGGGCCCGCGATCGACGTGAAGACATACAGTGGGTACAGTTCCGCGAAGATCTTCGCCACTTGCCGGGCGAAGGCCAGAGTGGCTAGGCCGCGCGCGCCGGGCGACGGCCTTCAGCGATAGACCTCTCGCCGGTGGCCGACTTCGAATATGCGAACCTCCGATTTCTCGTCATCGATGCGATAGAGGATTCGGTACTCGCCGACACGCACTCGCCAGCCCTCTTTGAGCTTGCCTTTGAGCCTCTTGGTACCGGGGGGTCTGGGGTTCGTAGCTAGGGACAGAATGAAAGCATCTATTCTCGTCACCACGGGCTTGGGAAGGGCTTCAAGCTCCCGGGCTGCCCGCGGATCGATGAGGACTCGATAGGTCACAACTTCCCAGCACGCTTCAATCGCTTGCGGACTCGCTGGTAGGAAAGCAGCTTCTTGGACGAACCTTCGGCGCGGTCGAGCGCGAGGGCGTCCT